>JBGPGQ010000128.1:0-8483 GCA_041483995.1 Bacteroidota bacterium | reverse complement strand
CTCGGCAAGGATGGTGGTGACACCAGCCAAGAGGTTTTCTTTGTTTACGGCTGGATCTGTCAACCATTCGTTCGGCAGCGTTCTGATTATCTCCTTGAGGATGCGGGTGTGAATAACGAACTCCTTAGTGTCGACGAGTTCCATTGGTAAGTAAAAGGGATGTCGACGTATCAGCGGCAAGAGTGTTGCGTCGGAATAACTCACGCCCGTCATGAACATTTTCACTGACATCGTTGCGGCGAAGTCGATACAATATAACCTGTTTCCTTGAATGAGCATGTTTGGATTATGGTCAGTCCGGTCGATATTCAGGAAGAGTACATCGAAAAGATAGATTATGTTTCTTAATGTAGAATCGATTGTGCTGGTATGTTGTGCGCCGAAGGGGATGGTGCCTTCGATGAACTCGATACCGAGATTTGTTCCGAGACTCCTCATGATCAGATCGTTGATATCCGGGTCGCGGGTCTTATCGAAAAGATCGGTGGTAATTGTAACGAGATGTGGTGATGGCGCCGGAATGCCCGTCGCTCGAGCAAGATGCAGGGCCATCCACTCCACTGCATTGGAGAGCGTGCCTTCACCGGTGCCTTTCCACTTGATAACGCATTTCTTTCCGTTCGCAGTCTTTACCAGTACAGGTAGTGACGAACCAGTGCGGAAATCTGCAAGGATGCTCTTTGCAACGCTGAGCATTCTCGTATCAGCGTTGTTGATTGAGCATTGAATTGGTTTTCATCAAGTTCTGGACGACTTCCTGGTAGTAGGGCTTCTCTTTCAGACTCGCGTACGAACCCGGGAAATAGGCGAGTGTAACGTCGGCGCTGTTGTCCTCGAAAGCATTCAGCACGACCGAGCAGCGTTGGTCGTGGGCAAGTCTGGTGTTGTCGATCATTGGGAAGTCGAAGATCCCTGTCCAGAACTCTGCGCTGTTGGTTTCGAAGTTCCCTATGGTGTCTATCGGCGTCCTGATTTCCAATCGAATCTTGAGTTCTTGAGTGTTCCGGTCGGCTTCCTGAACATAAATCGAAAAGTGGCGCGTTATGCCTTCGAGCGTGAGTATTCCTTCTTCCAGCGGGATACCCCCCGGGTTTTCCTTCAAAGAATCAAGATCGATGATCCGATCGAACTTCGCGCCTGCCCCTTCGAGCACGAGCATTTGCTTCCGGGTGATGTCCGCGGCAACTTTGTGTACCCGGTCGAGGTACTCTTTCTTTGCCGGATCCCGCGAGAGATGTATTTGTTTGTCAAGGTATATGAAGAGAGGTTTCAGATTGAGCGACTCATGGAAATTGTAGGAGAGCAGCTCGAGGTTTAACACTCGTTCGTCCAGTGAGGTGGTCCCGGGTTTCAAGAATGACTGGATCATGGAAACAAACATGTCCTTCCGCAGAGCGCTTTCTGCTTCCTCGCGCTTGCTCATCAGTTCTGTGTAGATCCTGACATTTGTTTCATTGGCCTGCATCCGTTCCCGCGATGCAGTGTCGGCGTTTTCTCTTTCCTTGAGGTAGTTTGAGCCAATGAATCCGAGGATCGTAACGGTGACTGCAGTGAGCAACCCGCCCCCGGAGTGAAGAAGGACGCCCAGCTTATCCCACTTGTCTCTTTCCTTCTCCTCTTCCATTGGTCATTTCCTCCGCAACGAAAGCGTATCGCCCTTTGTCTCAAGAACCCAGTCGTACCGCGTTGACTTGTCATAGGAGAAGAGCTCGACAGATGGCGATTCTTCTTTCTTGATGTGAACCGTCAGCGTGCACTTCCCCTTCCCCTTGACGTAGATGCGGTACGAGCCGAACTTGTCCGTCTCAGCTTTATAGACCTTGCCGGATGCGTCGATCTCAACCTTTATCCCGGCTGCAATGGGTTTGCTTCCATCGGTGATTGTGCCGTAGACCTCTCCTGCCAGTGCACAGGAGGCGGACAGAAAAAGCAGCATCGTGACTATCGATTTCATTGGCCTTTCCTCATGATGAATGGAATGAAATTGGTGTGGATATTGACTTACAAACCTACGGCAAAAGGGAAACAGAGTCAACGGGGATCGCGCGGGTAGGATGAAAGCCGGATTCCGGGCCGCACGCAGGACTGAAGAATTCTTCACTCTAAAGCAATTCTTTTTTCATTGGGATGAATTCGATGCTTACGCCATTGGCAAGCTGGTACTCCACGCGCTTGTCTCCCATGTATCTCGTACATTCGATAGAATCTGTGCCCGGGCAGTGTTGCGATCAGTTCAACACGCTGAAACCCATGCGCCCGCGCTTCCTCTTCACACTTCTGGAGGATTGCCTTCGCAATTCCTTTTCGTGCCCAATCGGGGCGGACAAAGAAGGCACGGATCCGCGCCGCATCCCGCTGGGGGTCAAGAATCTCCGATTGCCGCTCTGCCTGTTTGTCTCCACCGAAGAGTGTTTTCCGATAACTCCATCCGCCGCAGGCGACAAGTTCATTAGCCGCTTCCGCAACATAATAGGTTCCGTCGCGGATCAACTCTGTGTCAACGCCCCACGCGCCGCGCAAGGCAGCTTCAATTTGTTCGTCGGTGTAATCTTCGCGGGAAAGCCCTCGCCCTGATTCTGCAATCAGCCGTTCAAGAACTGGGATGTCTTGAAGCGTCGCCTTCCTCAGAGAAAAGCTCATATGGTCTGCTCAACGGAATACCAATGGATTAAACAAGAAACTCTAGCATCACGAGAACAACAGTTGACCTTCATTTCTTTTTTTACAACTTTGTACGCATCCTTGCCGAGATGGTTTCACTAAACAAAAAGCTGAAGTCCGGATCTTTTCAGAAACACCGAATTCAACAATGGCTTTCTTTCCCAGAATACAACAAACCGGCTTGACAAATTACCGGTATAGGTGTCAAAGAAATGGTTGACATTTTAAGTTTTTCCTCCCGACGTCGAATCAAAACAAGTTTGGGTCACACACTGTACGGGCTTTCAGGAAACATTGTTCAATTCCTGTTCTCGGTGATCGTTGTCCGGTTTTTCTCCGGTCAGTTATGGGGAAGTTTCACCCAGTTATTTCTCCTGGTCGCCGTCCTGAATATGTTTACCGGGTGGGGCAATAAGGATTATTTATTGCGTGAATTTAGCCGCAATGGTCAACTTTCTGAATTCTGGCAAACATCATTTCTAAGCCGACTGTTAGTTCTTTTGCCGCTACTGCCTTTCGTTGTATTCCTGGAGATAGCTTCATCCAATCCCTGGCTTGTTGGTAGTTGGCTGGTTGCCGTTTTCTTCTATCGTTCCTTTGATAGTGTCATCGTATTCGAAAGAAAATTCAAGGAAGCGATTGGTATCGAACTCGCTGGTTTGCTTGCATTGTCATTGTTGATGTTCGGATGGAATGGAGTAATAACAATCAACTCGATCCTGTTGTTCTTTGTACTCGTTACTTTACTAAAGGGGGGTCTTTGTGTCTGGATGTTTCGTACCACACTTTTTGGATCCTGGAAGGGTCGGGTGGATGTTCGACACCTGATTCTCTCCCTTCCGTACTTTCTCCCCCCGTTTATTGGCTTTTTTCAGGCCAAGGCAGACACTTTTGTAATTGCCATCAAGCTTTCGAAGGAAGAACTAGGGGAATACTATATTTTGATCAACCTCCTTTCTTATTGCCACACCTTCGCTGTATTGGCCATTACGCCATTTCTGAAAAACATCTATAGGATCAATTGGGCATCATTGCAAAAGATCAAGAGGACAGTTTTGCTCGCGGGTCTTCCCTGGTCACTTGTTTGCATTGTCGGAATTTACTTTGTGATGGAGTTGATCTACCGAATCCACCTTCCGGTCGACGATTATCTTATAGGTTGGTTGGCGTTGCCTCCTTACTTTGTCTATTTCCTTCTGATGCAGCAATTCATCCGCAAGGACAAGCCCTACTTTATTGTAGTTATCAATTCAGCCTCCGCCGTGTTGAATTTTATTACTAGCTTTGTCTTAATTGAATATGCCGGCTTCAAGGGAGGTTTAATTGCCTGTGCCAGTATGCAATGGGCTTTGATGATCGGCTTTTTGATCATCGGTAAAGAAAAACAATCCTCATCCCAAGCCTGACAAAGAAATATATGGCAACACCCGTTGTTAGTGTAATCATGCCCACACACAACCGAGAAAAATACATCGGTGACGCAATCGGGAGCGTGCTTACACAAGAATTTACCAATCTGGAACTCATTATATTGGATGACGGATCAACCGATGCAACGGAACAGATTGTTGGCAGTTTTAAGGATTCCAGAATACGGTACTACCGGTTTGATAACACTGGCGAGATCTCAAAGTTGCGGAACACAGGGATTAATCATTGCAACGCCCAATTCATTGCTTTTATTGATTCTGATGATATCTGGGGTCCGGAGAAACTGAATGAACAGTTAAGGTTATTTGAGCGTTATCCTGATGCGGGATTTGGTTTTTGCGATGTGATTGAATTTCAGGATCAGAAATCGGTTTTGCGCTCAGGTATTTATGAAGGACTGGAAGGCGCGGACTTTACCGGTAATATTTTTCTCCCTCTGGTTCAAAATCAATACGCTATTTATCCATCGAGCGCCATTTTCAAAAAAGCATGCGTAGAAACAGTTGGGATGGTTAACGAGGCCCTTAAGCCCGGTGAAACCGAATTCTTTACGCGATTGGCGTATGCGTACGATTGCTTTATCTCCCATAGGACAATGGTGAAAATCAGAAAGCACGAAGGAAACTCATCCGATCGATGGAAGACCGAAACCGTTCATGAAATGCTATTCTGTTTGAAACAATTGCGGTCGGAAGGAAAAATCCCCGATAAACTTTTCAGGAAAATGACAAGCTGGTATCACTATCTTGGTGGAATGGGTTACAGAGAAAAACAACTGCATCGCAAGGCTCGTCAGGAGTTTGCCCTGTGTGTTCGATATAAACCATTCCATGTGAAGGCATGGATCAGGATTCTGCTCACGTTTCTTCCGACATCATTGTGAGATCAGCCATCGTTCATCGAGTTCTATCGTCCATCAAATTCCGAATTCGTGAATGGCATATCCGGAATGCCAACCTTGCATGGAGCACGGATACAGATATTAGAATCAAGATCCGTGGTAATACGGATTGGATCATCTTCAATGAACTGTTTGCAAATGGAGAATATGACGATCCGATCCAACGGCTCCTGACGGATTCCAAAAATGAACCCAGAACCATTCTGGACCTGGGTGCAAATGTTGGTTTCTTTGGCCTGCGCCTTGCACATCTGGCAATCTCTTGCGGCTACCGGGGAAAACTTTTCATCAAAGCAATCGAGGGTACGCCAGCCATTTACAAAAGGCTCGGGGAAAATATCCAACTGCAAAATCTCCCTGACGGTATTCAGATTGAATCCCACCATGGACTGGTCGGGTTGAGGCAGGGCGTAGGTGTGATCTATCTGTACGCAATGCATGTGCTGAATTCAATGATGCGCAAGACTAGAAGGGTTGTACAGGTTCCCTTTATCAATGTGAATGATGTTACATCGGGTTGGGAGAGCATCGACCTGCTCAAATGCGACATTGAAGGCTCAGAGCTTCTGTTTATTCAGAATTACCCGGATCTGCTAAAGAAGACGAAAGCGGCAGTATTTGAATTTCATTACGAAATGTGCAGTCACGAAGAGTGCATTCACTTGCTGCGAGAAGCAGGACTTGTGAACAGAGAGGTAATCAAGCAGCACTCCCAATCTTCCGTTGAGTATTTCTACAGGTGATGGCAAAGAGAATCAGAGTCTTTCTTTTGTCGAGCGGTCTGGATCGAGACTATCGTGGTTTTGAATCTCATACGCGTGATCTATTTACGCACCTTTTGTCGGAAGGCAGCTTGCATTGCTTTATTCTTAAGGGTGGCGGCCATTCACAAGATCATGAAATGCGGATTCGCACCACGCTGCCAAGAAAATCATGGCTGGCGACAGTACTGGGCGGCCTGGTTCATCGATCAGGATATTACATACAGAATGTAACCTTCTTTATCGGCTGCGTTCCTCACTTACTTGTTCATAAACCTGATATCCTCTACTTGGGTGAACCTTCTCTATATGCATGGCTTGCCCGTTGGCGAAGACTGTCCGGGCAACGATACACCATGATCTTTTTTACGGGTGGCGGTGCGGTGCCTGGTTCCTTTTCGCAGAATGACAAGCTGCAATTGGTCTCGCCTGTCCACTACGCAAAAGCCAGGCAACGTGGTGTGTCTGAAGCTCAGATCCACAGAGTCCCGCATTTTTTAAATCTTCACAAAGACAGCATCGATGATCAAACTAAAAGGGAATCAAAAGCAAAACTTCAACTGAATCCCGACGTTCCTGTCATACTTTCGGTCGGGGCATTGGATGCTTCCGTAAAAAGAATGGACTACGTTATTGAGGAAGTAAGCAAAATGGATCGACCATTTTTTCTCGTGTTGCTCGGTGAAGAAGAAACTGGGACCCCGTCGATCGTAAAACTCGCTGCACAAAAACTCCCCCCCAACAGCTTTCTCATCAAAAGAGTCGATCGAGAATTGCTTTCCACGTATTACTTGGCAGCGGACGTTTTCGTTCTTGCCTCTCTTGAAGAAGGATTCGGTTTGGTGATGGCAGAGGCGATGGCGTTTGGTCTTCCGGTCATCGCAAATGATTTTGCGACAGCGCGCTATGTTCTCGGCGATCTTGGTTGTTGTATTGACATGACGAAACCGGGAAATCTTTGCCGTGAGATTACACGGGCCCTGTTGGATCCGGACATCAAATCAAAGACACTTGAGAGAAGGGAATCGATCTATAAGCGATTTGGTTGGAATGAACTGCAAAAAGATTACCTAAAAATGTTCAGTGTCAGCGAAGATTAATGTCGGTATGCAAATGGTGATCGATGCGCCATTGCAGGTAATACCGATGAATGTGCGATAGTGCCGGCTTGTCAGAAACAATCTTCTCATTTACCACTTTGTAAAAATGAATGCGATGGATACCGAAGTCCATGCTTTCCAGACGGATTAACTCTTTGTATCGAATAGCTGATTCGGGCAAGGGTAGTCCTATTTGTTCCGAGCGCCCTCTCAAAAAATCAAAGTCAGCCGCAGTACGCGTTTCTCGCATGTGATTCTTCCCAAGCTGATATGCTTCTTTAAACCAGGAAGCATCAATCGCTGAAAGAACAATCTTCCCATAACGCTCAACCTGTTGACAGGCTTTCCCTTCATGCCGGAGCGAGCCGGCATAGAACGATTCGCTGATTGATCCATGGAGGTCGGTGGGGAAAACATTGATCGATCTATCGTCCCCCACAGTGATGATCGAAATATTTCGAGGGACTGAATAGGCTGCAATAACCTGTGAATAGAGGTTTTGTTCGAGGTCAACATTTCCAGGCTTGTGGTTCAATAAGGACCATACTTGATGCATTCGTTGATGAAACGGATTGAGGAAGCGGTGCCATCCGTGAGTACCTTCACAAAGGAAAATTTCCCGGTCGTCCAGTTTCTTTGAAACAAGTTTATGCAAAAACACCCGGGCAAGGCGCTCTGGTTCATGCCCGTTCGCGCTGAACTCGAATGTGAGCGAGTATTTCTTCGCTCCCGACAAATACGCGTGCAGCGAGGATCCGATTTGAGCGGTTAGTCCAATGACAAGAGGTTTGTAACCCAAAAAGATGTGATGGTTGGTTACATCTTCACTTGCCGTTTGATTGGGAGTGGAGAGCATAACCCGAAGCGGTTGATTCAATTTCCCCGCCAAACAAACATACTCGTTTGGAATGGTGTAACCGAGGAGGATCTTTTTAAGAAGTGATTTCATAAGTGAGACAGCTTTTGGTCAGGCGACGGGTGTCGGTAAATCACTTGCATCTTCAAGCTGCTGCCCAAGACAAACGACGTATCCATCGGGATCTGTAATCTCAAACTCGGCGACACCATACAACATACGCTCCAGCCGACGGGTCACGATACCGCGAGTGCTGAGGAACGCAAACAGTTCTCGGAAGCGACTTCCCTCAAACCGCAAGTACACGTCCCAATCATAGTGTCCCGGTTTTGGGCGGACAGGCGGTGAGCCGCGGCGAATCATCAGTTCAGCCTGCCCGTGTCGGAGGATGGCAAACTCGTACGGGGGTGTAGCTGGAAACGGATCGCCGACAAAGCCAAGTGTGCCGCGATACCACTCTATTGTTTGAGCGACGTCTGCTACGCGTAATAGGGGAACGGCTTGTTGTATGGCCATGGATTCTCTCTAATCTGACAATACTCTGTCCAACAAATCGTCATCCCACTTGGTAGTATAACACCCCTCTTTTATTCTCCCCTCGAATAAGGGGAGAATGAGTTGATGTGGAATGACGATGAAATCGCAAAGCTTGCGATTGCGGATTCCTACGACACGTCTTTTTGTTCCCGCTCAAGCCCAAACGTAAAGTACACAACATCCCCCGGCGGTTCCGTTCCACCGACGGAGGCATAGAGTTTCATTGCCGGAATGTT
>JBGPGQ010000127.1:0-8554 GCA_041483995.1 Bacteroidota bacterium | reverse complement strand
ATGTCGAGGTGAGCGTTCGGTTCGTCAAGCAGAATGATCTCCGGTTCCTGTGCCAAGGCTCGGGCGATAAACACGCGCTGTCGCTCTCCACCTGAAAGGGTTGTTACGGGTTGATGAGCAAGATGTTCAATATCGGTAAGCTTCATCATTTTGAAGGCGATCTCGCGATCATGCGCATTCTCGAATGCCCGTCCCACGGGGAGCAGCGCCATGCGTGTGTTGTGCGGCGCCCGACCCATCAGCACAACTTCAAGAACAGTAAAAGGAAGAAGGATGCCGGAGTCTTGTGGTACAAACGTTATTCGTTTCGCAATGTCAGATCGGGAATAATCGTTCAGATTTCTTTCTGTAAGAGATATTGTGCCATGCTGCGGAACATATATCCTGGTAAGCAGTCGAAGAAGGGTTGTTTTGCCCGAACCATTCGGTCCGACAACGCTCAAAAACTCACCAACGTGAACATCAAACGAGACATCGCGCAGCATCGGAACAGTATTGTCGTAGCTGAAAGCAACGTTCTTGATGGTGAGTGCATTCATGAACAGTTGTTATGATCGCGTGAATGTTCGTTGAGTGCGATTGTGAAGAATAATCGCAACTCAATGTACGGAAATATGATGTGGAAGGCAAGGTAAGGAGAGAGCAAAAACGTAAAGATGAGGTTTGTGGACCTACAAAATTGGATCAACAACGAGGGCGCTATCAACACACTTCACTTCGGAAGGTCTCATGTTTTCTTCAGCAAATATACAAACAGTGGTGCGCCGATGGCAGCGGTAACCGCACCGACAGGAATTTCGGTTGGGGCAAGAAGAGTACGGGAGATGATGTCTGCTACAATAAGGAAGCTGGCGCCAAGAAGAAATGATGCCGGAAGCAGAAGCCTATGGTCCGGCCCGAAGAGCATCCGACAAATGTGCGGAATAATCAATCCAACGAAACCGATCACGCCGCTGACGGAAACGACAAGGCCGGTTATCAGTGAAGCAAGGAAATATGAGAAACGCTTGATTCTCACCACGTCAACGCCAAGCTGCATTGCTGTCTCATCGCCTGTCGCAATCAGGTTGTAGTTCTTCGATTGCAATAGCAAGAGGAGGGAGGCGAGAAGAACAAAGGGAGATACGATAGCGATCGATTCCGTGTTGGCGCTGCTCAAATTTCCCATCAGCCAGAGGAATGCGTTGCGCAACTCTTGGTTGAACACTGCAATAATCAACAGGACTGCAGCATTGAAAAATGCCCCGATCATGACTCCGGCCAGCAACAATGTGAATGTGTCGAGTTGCCCTTTGCGATGGGCGATGCTGTATACGAGAAGCATTACTGTCGCCGATCCAACAAACGACGCGATGGGTGTTGTAATGCTGCTTGCACCAAGCGATAACCCGATAGCAATGATCGCGCCAACAGTCCCCCCGCTGGATATGCCGAGAATATACGGCTCTGCAAGCGGGTTTCTCAACAAGGCCTGGAATACCACCCCTCCCACTGAGAGTCCCGATCCAACAATAAGTGCAAGGACAAGCCGTGGAAGACGTATGTTCAGCAAAATCGTTCGCTCAGTTGCGGAGACTGCGTTGCTCCCGGTGAATATTCCAATGACGCTCGAAAACGGAATGGGGACGCTCCCCAATGACATCCCGATGATGAACACGATGACAAGCAGAACACAAAGCGCGGCAAGAACGGCAAGTGTGCGTTGAAGAGTTAATGGACCACGCAGTGGAAATACAGGCATGGACTCATTCGTCCTTGGTGTGATGTTTGGCTGGAGATGCCTTTCGTTTCCTCTTTGCAGATGGAAGCCTTGCAGAATCGGAAGAAGCGACGGCCTTCCACATCTCACCTACGAGCTTCTTGACGCCGTTGCCGGTGACAGCCGAAATGGCGAATGTGTGAGCCTTACTGAATTGTATCTTTGCTACCAACTTCATTGTTTTTTCATCCACGATATCGGTTTTGGTGACGGCGATGAGTTTCGGCTTTTTCAGTAATTCCTTGTCAAAGAGTTTCAGCTCATTCTGTAATATCTTGTAATCCTCTTTTGGATGTTCGCTCGTTGCTTCGATAAGGAAGACGAGAACTTTGGTGCGCTCGATGTGGCGAAGGAATTGAATGCCGAGACCCTTACCTGTATGTGCGCCTTCGATCAGCCCCGGAATGTCAGCGACGACAAAACTCTTTCCCTCATCAACGCGAACGATGCCGAGGTTGGGGACGAGTGTTGTGAACGGATAGTCTGCAATCTTCGGTTTGGCGGCTGAGATGACTGAGATGAGAGTTGACTTGCCCGCGTTGGGCAGTCCCACCAGCCCCACATCTGCAAGCAGTTTGAGTTCCAGCTCAATATCGCGCTCTTCACCTTCCTCTCCCAATTCGTAATCGCGCGGCGCCTGGTTTGTCGAAGTGGCAAACTCTGCGTTGCCCCTTCCGCCTCGTCCTCCCTTAGCGACGACGATCTCTTCTCCAGTATGGATGAGGTCAACAATGACTGAACCCGTTGCGACATCGCGGATGATCGTTCCCGTCGGTACTTGGAGCAGGATGTCGTGACCGCTTTTGCCCGTCTTGTTTGCACCGAGTCCGTGCTCACCGCGTGGTGCGGAGTAGGACCGTTTGTATTGATAATCGAGAAGTGTGTTAAGTTGTGCGTTTGCCAGTATGACGATGTCGCCGCCGCGACCGCCATTGCCACCATCGGGACCTCCTTTGGGAACAAATTTTTCCCGGCGAAAGCTCACACAACCGACGCCTCCTACCCCCGCCTTCACGTGGATGCGCGCGCTATCGATAAATTTCATGTGGATTCTTTCTGCTCTGGGGCGAACCGCAGATACACGGCTTCGGTGAATTCAGTGACCTCTTCGGCAGCCGGATCAAGTCCGTTGGTCTCGAAGAGTTGATGGAGGAATCGAGACGAATCCCGCAATGTCTGGATTTTGTTCAACGCGGCAATCACACTTAAGAAGTAAGCGCCATCGTTCTTGAATATTTTGTCAACAAAGCGTTTGCGCTGTTCCTCTTCAAAGAGAAGGTCGGGGAGAGCAGAGGTTTTTTCCGTCAGTCCGGCGTATGTCAAGGAGAGTGCGGGGTTTTTCGCCGAGCGCTCCGGCGGGGCTTGAGATGAAATCTGCGCGCTGGAATCTTCAATACTGTGGACAGAAGTATTCGTTGAGTCGTCTGGGGCCATCTCTGGTCTTTCCTGTCCGGTTTTTCCTTTGCCGGTGACCTGCTCGAACTCTTCGATGATATTTCCGAGATCGCTGAGCGTGATCGTTGCCTGCGACCTGGTCTGACATGTTCCTTCAATATGTTCTTTCAGGGCGATCAACTTTTTGTCTTCATAGAAGACAAGGAGGGGCTTGAGAGCAATAGGAGCTTGAGCGTCCTCAAGCAGAAGGAAGTCAAAGATCGGTTTTGCAAGCAGTGCCTTCTCACGGCCAGTATGCGTCCGTACAATTTGTTCATCGATCTTTCTGATGAGAGAGCGGAAATCGCTGGCGGAAATTTCCGTCCATTGCTTCTGTTGTACAACTCGTTTAATGAGGGTTGGAAAGTAGCCGTACTCGCTGAGGTATTCCAACTTGACAAGTAAGGTCTGGGTGGGAATACGTTCCTGTCCATCAAAGACAAATTGTTCAATGGTCCATTGCGGTCTGCACAAATAGTTTTCAAGAAAGTGTACGGCATGGTCAAGGACGATCAGGAATTCCTCTCGAGGGAAGACATACTCCGTTGCAAGCATTTGTACATGATGTCTGTGGACACGATGCATGCCGGGTGCGGAGAAATCGATTCGCGCGAAGTGTACAGAATTGTACAGGTCGTGGTTCAATAGCCGGACAACCTCAGCCCGGAAATACGATTGTATGCCTTTCGGGATGTTCGTTGCGAGGATCTGTTTCAGAGAAAGTGATCGTGCGTCCGCAATTGTCCGTGCAGACAGCGATTGAATGATTGTGTCGGTTTCCTGTTCGAGCATATCTAATTTGAACTCCTTTTCAGGACGAGTTTCACGCGATCCATCTCTTTTTTCGCGGCGGCTTTGAACGTTTCATCAATGCCCCGCCTGTCGATGATTTGCTGATACATCGTAAGTGCCTGGTCGTAGCGGCCCATCTTTTCGTACGATTGACCTGACATGTAAAGAGAATTTGCGGTCCAATCAAGCTTTCCTTTTTTTGTTACCAGGTACGGAACCTTGAGAAAATCCAGTATGGCCTGCTGATAATCGCCCTTGTTGTAGTTTGCTTCTGCTATGTAGTACCGGATTTCGCCTTCGAGGTCGCTTCCCGCCTCATCCAGCAAGCTCTGGAGGTGGAGCACCGACTGGTCGTTGTAACCGAGTCGTTGGTAGAGTATGCCGATCTTGATTTTCTTATCGAAGCTGTCCTCGTTATTCGGATAGAGTTCAAGATACTTTCTTGTCAGCGTCAATGCAGCGTCGAAAAGGCCCGCTGTCTCGTATGTTTCAATCAGGTTGCTCATGGCAAACGGAAGGAGAGAAGGGTCGGCGTTTGTGTCATCAACAACGCGTTTATAATACTTGACCGACTCATCCCATTTTTCCACACCATAATAAATATTTCCTAACGCCACATAGACCCTTGGAAGGATGGCCGAGTTCGGATAATCCTGCATCAGGCGTTCATAGATTTTCAGCGCGTCCTGAGGCTTATCGGTCGACTCAAGAACCTTCCCGGTCCAATAGAGCGCAAAAGGCGCTGCTTTGGTTTCATCATACTTTTTTGCAACAAGATCAAACGATTTTCTGGCGTTTGTATATTCTGTCTTTCGATAGTAGTAGCTTCCTTTTTCAAGCTCAAATGTCGCGAGATCTTCAGTTGTTGCTCTATATTGTTTTGCGAAAGAAGCGATTTCTTGTTCGGCCTTGGGGAGTTCCTCGTTTCTTAGTTGCGCGACAATGATTTTTGCATCGTAGGACTGTCGCTCGGAATCGTTTTTTGCCGATTGCGCTAGTTGAGTGAATTGCCGGATAGCGTCGGGATAGTTACCGCCATCAAACAGCAGTTGCGCAATGTCTCCGCTTGCCGCGCTTGCAGGCGACGCGATTCCTGCCTGACGGAAATACGATGTCGCCTGGTCAAGAGCTCCTTCACTACGCGAGATCATTCCGAGAATATTGTAGGCTTCGCCTGTCTGTTCACCGGCACGTTCCTGTGCAACAAATTGTAGAAGATACTTTTTTGCTTTTGCACTGTTCCCTGCTGCATGGTGGGCTTTCCCAAGGGAAAAAAGGAACGACGGGTTTACATCAGCCTCCGGGAGTGAATTGTTGGATTCGTTATCAACAAGATCGGTAAGGAAGTCAATGGCACGGTCGTAGTTTTTGTCAGCGAGGTATGCTTCTGCAAGTCGTTGGTGGGATGCCTCTGCGAAGGATGTGTATGAAAACTCATCGTTGAGTTTTTCGTACAGCACTGCTGCGCGTCGTGCATCTCCAGTCTCCAACAAGATACCAGCGACCAGATCAAGAACCCGGGCGGTGTACCTGCCCCGCGGAAACTTGGCGAGGTATCCCTGGCCAACCGCAACGACAGAATCCGAGGTTTCCATGGCTTTCAATATTTCAATTTTCCTGAATCCGGCTTCCTCCGCGGAAGAGGACGAAGAATTGTACAGAGCGCTGAATGTGCCAAGCGCAGAATCGAGCATAAGCCCATCCTGTTGAAGAATCCCGATCCGAAGTAACATCGCATCGCTCTGCCTGAATCCCGGATATACAGAAAGAGTTGTTGCATACGCGGCTTGTGCTGCTGCAAGGGTTGTAGCCCTCAAGTCGAATACCATACGAATGGCATCTTCGCTTCTGTCATCGTTTGGGTATGCCTTAAGAAAGATTTCAAATGCCTCGATAGCCTTTGCCCTGTTAGTTTCGTCTTTCCGGCTCAGATACTCGTACGATTGCGCCCGCATGTACAGAGCGTCGACGAACCGGCTGTCGTTCATGCCGCTATTGATGGCATTTGAGAATTGTGCCGCTGCTGCTGCATAATTCTTGAGGTCGTTGAAATAAATCTCACCGAGTCTGAATGCCAGGCCGGTCTTATCTTTTTCTCCAACCATATCACCGAGAAGGAGAGCGAGCTTTTCCAGTCCCGCATTCTTTTCTTTTGCCTCAAATGTTTTAATCGTTGTGATGCGTTCTTCTGCCTGCGAGCGAAACTCAGACGCAGGATATTGATCGGCAAGATCACGATAGAGATGTGTTGCGCGGTCGAATTCCTTCAGTTGTTCGTAGCAGCGCGCATCCGCAATCACCGCGTCGTCCACGAGAGGAGAATGGGGATACCGGTTCATGAGGATCTCGTAGTACAAACTTGCTTTACGGAGGTCTTGCGCATACTTTTCAAGCAGCCCTGCAATGCGAAAGGCGATCTGGCCAGCAGCAGGATCGTCAGGATGCTGGTCAAGAAATGAACCGTAGAGCTGAACAGCCTGCAGCATATTTTTTTGCGCCTGCGCGTTCAAGGCAAGCTGGAGCTGTGCCCGTCGCTTCAGGATATCTTTTGCATTTGATTTGAGAATTTGGAGGCACAGTTCGTTTGAGCGTTTGTAATTTGCAGCGCTGTTATTGATGGCTGCGCTCTTCCAGAGGACTTCGGGCAGGAGAGTATCGCCGGGAAATGTGCTGAAGAATCTATTGTACAACGAGACAGCATTGGAATACTCCTTCAATGCAGCATACGCATCCCCAGCATCGACAAGAGCTTGCCGGAGAAGCGAAGAATCCGTCGGAGATTTTTCGGACGTAATTTTTTTGAAATATTCGATTCCCTCAGAATATTTTCCCGCTCCGGTAAGCAGCTTGCCCATGCCAAGATTGGCTCCCTGCGTTGCGGAAGTTGATTTGTATTTGGTGATGATGTCCTGATAGTTGCTCTGGGCAAGATCGTTTCTTCCTGTGGCTTGATACATATTTCCGAGGATAAGCAACGCCTGCGACTTTGCGTCGGCGGAAGGATCTCCATCGATCACGCGCTTCAGCTCGTTCTGTGCCTGGTCGAGGTTGCCTTCTTCAAAATACAGCCTGCCGAGTTGTGTGCGTGCTGAAAGTGTGGCACCGCTTGCGGGATACTCCTGAATGATTGCCCGCAATACGCGTCGGGCATCGCTTTGCTCTCCCGCCAGAGAAAAATACTTGCTTGCTTGCAGCAGCGCGTCGGGCGCGGTTTTGCTCTTCGGATGGAAGACCTTCACCCGCTCAAACGCCAGCGCCGCCTCTTTGTAGCTTTTCACTGCTGCATATGATTCTCCCACATTTGCCCATGCCTCCGGCGCTTTCGGATTGTCCTGGTAGGTGAGTGCAAACGTTTGAAACGTCAGCCGTGCATCATCGAACTGCTTCAGCTTCATTTGAGCAAGCCCGAGGTAGTACCGTGCATCAATGCCCTGACTGGTATTGCCATATGCGCCGATGAACTGTTTGAGCTGTTCTGCAGCAAGATCGTACAATCCGTCGTTGTACAGGTTGATTGCCAGCTTGAAATCGGCGTTTTCCTTGGAGTTCTGAGCAAAGGATTGGCAACAGAGCAGAACCAACAGCAGAAAGATATATGCTTTATGGGGGAGGGGCATTCTCATCGCGATACTTGAAGGCGCACACAATTTTCGCTCTCAACTTACGATTTATTTGAGTGCGGTGCAAGGGAAAGTGCAGCAGGATCAATCGAAGACACAAGCTTGGCCGTTCCTTTTTTTGAATACGAGTGAGGAATCAAAAAAATATTTGACCCGCACAAGATAAGGGTGAGGCAAGCCTTGCAATGGTATTGAAAATGCAAACGCTGACATCTCAGTACCAACATGATTGATATGATAGTTTGTTGACTCGGGCAGGTTTCTCTGTTTGGTTAGACTAATGAAAGCTCAATTTGTCAGCTCCAACGTAAGCAAACCACGCAAAAAATCAAGCACATCTCGGCAGTTTTTTGACTTTGGCGGTTGATTCGCATATCTTTGCTTCAGCCGCACCAACCCTCCTTACTACATTCTGGATTTTGCGTGTTCCTTCGAACCATCATTTGCCTGGCAACTAGCCTTTTCTCCTGTACGCCCGTGTTTGCCTCGGACTCAATACAATCCGACGCCAGTGGCATTGGTACATTCGGAACAGAATGGGCCGGCTTAAACCGACAATTGCGCTTTGAGCGTGTTTCCATTGATCCCGGCAGGACGAATTTCAGAGTCTTTGATATCGTACGGGACCAACGAGGATTCATGTGGTTTGCCACCATCGGCGGATTGTACAAATATGATGGGTACGGTTTTACGCTGCTTGTTCCAAACGAGCTTGATTCAAATAGCAGTTCTGAACGAGTAGTCAGAAGAATCATACAAGATAAATCCGGCTTACTATGGTATGGGACAAATGAAGGCATTCTTGGTACGGTTAACACCACAACAGGTGAATGTTTGCGCTTTCAGCGAAAGGCTGCTGATGCGAGCAGTTTCAATGGAGGCAGGATTAACACGCTATTCGAAGATCATTCCGGTGTCATTTGGATTGGCACCAATGACCAGGGCTTAT
>JBGPGQ010000126.1:0-8587 GCA_041483995.1 Bacteroidota bacterium | reverse complement strand
GTTTGTGGTGAGTCGTGTTTGAAAAGAGTACGTGTACAAAAGCCCATCAGTCAGTGTTGAGTCCGTGTACACACTATCTGAACCGGGGACTTCTGTAACTTGTAGATCATTCCTTAGGATCCTCATTACAAAGGGACCGATAGGTTGGCCGTTCAGGAGCGTTGATGGATTTGTCCAGTGCAACAACATTGAAGTCGGAGTTGAGTAATCGCTGTACGCATGTACATTGCTGGGCGCATTCGGATCAAGGGTATCACCATATGATCTGACCAGAAGGATACTGTTGTACACATTCAGCCTGCCGCCTGTCACTGTAATGCCCTGAAGAGCACCAATCGAGTCTGTCCCGGCAAGTAACCAATCTTTGAACTGCAGCGCAACTCCGGCAGGGTTGCTTCTGTATGCTTGAATCAATCCGGCGTTTGCCGCTGAATACATCAATGCGATTGCACCGGCAACTCCCGGAGTTGCCATTGAGGTGCCTGTGAGAGTGCCATACGTATTTCCCGGTAGGGTTGATAATACGTTGGTACCAGGGGAGCCAAGGTCGATTGTCGTGTGACCATACGCCGCACCACTGTTTCTCAAATCCTGGTTTGTAGTGTTAGTGACTGAAACCAACCAGTTGCTCGGACAAGCTGTCGGTATGTCGCCCTGAACATCCACGTCAATATTCAGATTTGCAGTTGCGGCACAACTCAAGATGCCGACCGCACCCATAGAATCATACATTGCACACCATATCGGATAGTCTGCCGGCTGCCCAAAGTCCACCCCAAACGAGGAGTTGGTAGAAACTATGAAAGCGCCCGCATCACCATGACTTTCGTTGTACCGTGCGCGCATTTCCAGTGCGTATCCGTACGCTTCAACAACAATTGATTCAGTTCCTGAAGAACCTGCGATAGGCAATACCTTTGCGCCCCAATTTACTCCGCTCACACCAATGCCGTTGTTTCCTTTGGCAGCCGCGATTCCGGAAACGTGGGTACCGTGAGAGTTGGATGGAACAGTACCGTTACTGTTGTACGCATTCCAACCATCATAGTCATCTATGTAACCATTGTTGTCATCATCAATTCCATTGTTGGGAATCTCGTTGGTGTTCTTAAAGAATGCGATATCCTGGTGGGTCAGATCAACTCCACCATCAACAATTGCAACCACAATCTGATCACCCAGTGCCGTTGTGCCACCTGTGGTAATATCCCACGCTTCGGGCGCGTCAATATCCGCATCGGGTATTCCTCCTGTTTGTCCGGTATTGTTAAGATGCCATTGACCCCCGAACTGCGGGTCGTTTGGGATTATCGATCTCTCTGATGTATAATGATTGAACTGGGCATTAAGCACGGATCCAGATTGCTGGACAGCAGACAAAGCACTCCTTGCGTTGATACTCTTTGCATCGAATGAAAAGAGCCAGATATTCATCCGTCGGGATAGCAGTTTTATCGGATGAAGACCAATCGATTGATAATTCGCAGCAAATGCTTCTACGTCTGAGCCCTTCGCAAACTGCACAAGTAGCTCTCCTTCCTTGTAGGAAGCTTCTTGCGAAAGTGATCCCACAGAACAAAAGCAAACAAGAAGCAATAGGCAGTAGAGAATTGTTTTCATTCTATTCCCCTTTTTCTAAGAAAATCAAAGAACAGTGGCCGTTGCAAAGAGTTGTTCGATAAGCTGCATATTCCGAATGCTATTCTCACCATCAAGAAATGGTCGTTTGTTTTCTGTAATGCATTGTGCAAAATACTCGACCTCCGACTCATAGGGATTCTCTGCGGGGAAGTGTTCGTCATAGCGTCTGTCCCCATCAAGTAGGTGAATCCGTAATACGTTTGCAACCGAACGACCAGAGAGTGCAACGGGGACATGGACAGCGCCAAACTCGCCTGAAAGCGCATAGTAGTTCGCATCAGAGTCGTACGCGCATGTCATTGTCGCCACAACATCTCCCACAGTATACACACCGTGAATAAATTCATCGATCCCATTGGAATCACGCCGGCGCATGTACGCGCTCCTGAGATTCGGCTCACCATCAGTCATGAATCTGAGAAAATCAACCCCGTAAACTCCAAGGTCATACAGAACACCGCCACCAAGGTTTCTGTCAAGTCTGAATCCGCTGAACCCACGGGCATAAGCATTGAAACAAAAATTATAATCTATGTACCGAAGCCTGCCAATTGTACCATTGCTTAGGATTTCTTTCGTCCTGTTGTGGATACGCATGAATCGATACATAAATGCTTCCATATAAACCACATGATTCATCTCGCATGCTTCAAGCATTCGATGCAACTCGTGAACACTCAGGGCTGCTGGTTTTTCCACAAGAACGTGCTTTTGCGCGTTCGCTGCCCGAACAACATACTCACAATGCAAATGTTGAGGCAGAGGTATGTATACGGCATCCACGTCCCGGCTTTTGAGCAACTCTTCGTAGCTGCCAAATGACTTGGGTATTCCGTATTCTGCGGCAAACGCTGCAGCCTTCGCTACGTCTCTGCTCGCAACAGCGACAATGTTGGCTCCCTTGAGAGGATGTTCAAAGAGGGCTCTCGCAATCCTCGCTGTTCCAAGAATGCCGACCCTGATCATGTACTCGAACCATCATCGTTATTGCGTCGCCTTTCTTGACGAGCAAGCACGATCCGGAGTACAATGCGGATAACAAAAAGGGTCAGGGAAAAAGCAAAGAGCGGCACGAAAAACTTCTGCGGCACGGCCTTGAACCACACCAATGCAAGGGCGACAGCCATGAGCAAAAGAGAAACGATGCTATAGATTGTGATCGTTCGGGGAGTGAGCAAGTTTGAATCAGGTATGTGGATGTGGTGGAAATATAGCGAAGGAGAATACAAAGAGCAATCAGCGGTAGTGCTCAACTTTAGCATGACCCAATCAGCTCACCTCCTGATCAAACTCGTGCGCGAGCAGATCATAGACCTCGTGTTCTTTCTTCAGGGTTTTCAATCTGGCAATGAGATCTTGTTTCTTGAACGCCTTTGCAAGTAGTGAGAGAGTTCGTAAGTACTCGTTGCTTTCGTTATTTGCGGCAATCATGAACACCAGACTAACCGGCATACCATCGATTGTTTCATAATCAACCTTTTGCGCAAGACGCGCAAAAACAATGACAACTTCGCCGGTAGAGCCGGAGCGGGAGTGCGGTATTGCGATGCCTTTCTCGAACCCGGTGGACCCGGACTCCTCCCGTTCCCATAGATCCGTGAGGAAGGCTGCTTTGTTCTTTATATACCCTTGCTTGTATGCGTGCTCAACCATTCTGGTAAATAGCTCTTCTTTGGATTTTACCCTAAGATCGAGCATGATAAGATTCTGGGAGATGTACCTACCAAGGTGCAACCGTTCGGCATGACCTGTTGCAAAACCGACAGCATATTCGATAGCCCTATTCATATTTGTTGCAAAACTGCCGATCCCTATTTTCTTTGTGACGCCAAGGCGATGAAGCACGCTGCGCACTTCCTTTCTCATTCCGGCAATGATGATCTTTTTCTTGTCCCTGTTGAGGCGATCAACAATGTCTTCGAGCGCCAAGGCCCCGGTCGTATCTATCACAGGAACATTTTGCATGTTCAGGATAACGACTCTGTAGTCCGCCTGCTGTTCGATCTCTTTAACAAAGTTGGACGCAGCGCCAAAAAACAATGGTCCTTCAATATCGTACGCCACGATCTTGTGGGTACGAAGCGTCTTTTCTTCCTCCGGCGATAATCGGTTCGAATGCGTTTCTTCGAGAAGGTTCGTGACGCCAAGTTCACTCATTCGGTATACAAACAAAAATCCTGCAAGGGCAAAGCCGACAAGCACAGCGGTAATCAAATCTGATAGAACTGTAATCGTCATCGTTGCGATCAATACCATTGCATCGGGAAGTGGAGTTTTTGGAATGAGCTTGAGAGGTTCCCATTCAAACATGCCGATTGCAGTCATCATCAATACAGCAGCGAGTACAACGAGAGGTATCAGCCCAACCAGTGGCGCGAGAACAAGCATCACAACAACCAAAACGATGCTGTGAAACATACCCGAAATCTTTGTGACTCCTCCTGCACGAATGTTAACATTTGTTCGAACAATCGCTCCCGTTCCGGCGATTCCTCCAAAAAGTCCTGCAGTGAAATTACCAATACCCTGACCAAACAGTTCGCGGTTGCTATTGTGGTGATCTCCTGTCGCGCTATCCGCTACAACTGAGGCAAGGAGTGTCTCCAGCGCACCCAGCAACGAGATTGTGAGACCTGCAGGAAACAGCCGTGTCCATGTTTTCCATTCGAGTGATGGGAGATGCGGTACTGCAAACGATTGCGGAATGTTGCCGATCCGTTGAAGAATATCATGAAACGCCAATGCACCGGTGTTTGGATCAACAGCTACACGGAGCCACGGCCATTGATCATACAGAAACATCGCGACGGCGGTACCAATGATGAGACCAAGCAATGCTTTCGGAAGACCTCTGTGCATAAACGGCGCTCCTGCGATAACAGCGATCGTGATTAGGCCAATAAGCGGGGCGTCTGCAAACAGGTGGAGCTGCTGTGAAAAAATGAGAATGGCAATCCCATTTGTAAACCCGACAATGACTGGGTAAGGGATGAACGAAATGAACTTTCCTGCCTTTATGAACCCATAACCAATTTGTAGAACTCCCGCGATCAAGCAAGCACCAAGAAGCGCATCAGCGCCTCCATATTCCTTGTACATTTGGGTGAGAATAACGGTCATGCCGCCAGTGGGGCCGGTAATCTGCCGCGGCGTTCCACCGAAAAGAGATGCAAGGAAACCTGTGAATATCGCGCCGTAGAGTCCAGCTACCGCGCCCCTTGGATCGCCGTTGTATGCGAGGATACCAAATCCAAGGGCCAGCGGTAGCGCCACAATAGCAGAGGTGAGCCCGCCGAGCAGGTCTCCTCTGAGATTATTGAAATTGAATCGAACAACGTCAGAGAATTCAAAATCTTGAAAATATTTCTTGTAAGAAAATGTCATGATCGGAAAATAAAAAGTCACCCGTTTAGATGACTTTGTGGTCAATTCTCTGGCAAATCCTTGCCAGCTGTATTCCGTTCTTGCTAGCCAATTACTTCATCAATCACTCCGCCACCCACCACATCATCATCTTCGTAAAAAACAACTGACTGACCCTTTGTAATCGCGCGACGCTTTTCGTCGAAGACAACGTCGAGCCGACCATCATCGAGGCGATGAATGCTTGACATCCCCCCTGAATCCTTGTAGCGTATCTTCGAATTCACACGCATTGGTTGTTCACACTCAGCATATTTTTGCATGTTCACTTGTTTTGCAATCAATCCAGCCCTATAAAGCTTGTCCTCAGTTCCGATCTCGATACGGTTGCGCTCATTGTCCACTGCAGTCACATACACAGGCTCAAGCTGGGCAATACCAAGGCCCTTCCGCTGCCCAACCGTATAGAATGGAAATCCACGATGCTTGCCAACAACTTCCCCATTCATGACGATGTCTCCACCTCCAACGGCAGCCTCCAGCTCGGGCTGGCGCTCTTTGAGGAAACGCTCATAGTTGTTGTCGGGAATAAAACAAATCTCATAACTCTCAACCTTGGTCATGTTTGCCAATCCATACTTCTCACCGAGAGCACGAGACTCAGTCTTGGTCATTTCTGCAAGGGGAAACATCGTTCTACGTAACGAATCCTGGGTCAATCCCCACAAGGCGTACGACTGGTCCTTGGAATGGTCTTTGCCCCGGGAAATAACATATCGTTTTGTCGTTTCATCCAATCGGACTTTGGCATAATGCCCTGTCGCGATGTAATCCGCGCCAAGAGCATCAGCCTTCTTGAGAAGTTCTTCCCACTTGATTTTCTTATTACAGATGACACAAGGGTTGGGGGTCCGGCCACTGAGATATTCTTCGACGAAATTATCGATCACTTCCTCGCCGAACCGTTCGCTGAAGTCGAGCACATAATGTGGAAACCCCAATTTCGCTGCAACCGAACGGGCATCATTGATACCATCAAGGGAGCAACAACTGCTTTCATTGCCTGCGTTGCCACCCACATCCTCATACTTGAATGTCTTCATTGTAATTCCAATGACATCGTAGCCATCAGCAACAAGCATGGCAGCAACGACGGACGAATCAACGCCACCGCTCATCGCAACCACTACCCGTCTATTTGATTTCATTGGAACACCTGATCAGAGATGCCTGGAACACAAGAGCTTTGTGATTGAATCAACGCTAAAGATATGAATCAAGATACTGAAAACCAGAATCTCAAACAAGGATCATGGTGAGGAGTTAGTTGACGAGAATTTTGGGAAGGCTCAGTTTGTGGCGGTTCGATCGAATGGCACTTCATAGTACTCCAAAGCCCATTCCTGCATGTAGCGAACGCGTGTAGGACGGACCCGATACACAATCAACTGAGGATTGTCGATGGTACCAAGGTATTGTCGGAGCAAAGGATTTGTATCCCAGATTTCTTTGAGCACGCTTTTGTCGGATACAACCTCGGCCATTCCGGTGAGGCGGACCTGGTTGTGGCCCTCGTCCATGTAACAGAGTTCGACGTTCGGGTTTGCTGCAATTTCGGCTGTCTTATGATAACTGCGAAGGTTGGCAACATAAACTGTAAACCCATCGGTTCGGACGGGTGAAACCGGTCGAACTCGAGGTTGGTTTCCATCAAGACTCGCGAGATGAGGAAAACGATCCGCTTTGATAACAGCCAGAGCGATGGTAGAAAGTTTTTCCGGAGGAATCGGTTTGGGAACTGGTTTGGACATAGGCTAAAGACAAAATTCCGGGACGGGGTGTCCGTCCCGGAGCAATTCATTTCATCTACATAGTCGCCAACATTTTTTCTGCTTTGGATCTTATGAAAGCATAATTCAAGGTCGGTAGCGTGTTGTTTTTCGCGGCCTTCATGCAGAAATCCTTTGCCATCGCTTTGTCCTTCTTCCCCTGATATGCAAGCGAGAGTCTGTACAGGTTGTATGGATTCAATTGATTCGCCTGCTGCAATTCAGCAATCGCATCATCATATTTTTTTTCTGCAAGGGCAATCATTCCGGCCAGCTCATGTGCCTGGCGCATTTGGAATGTGTTCTTGATAGCGTCAGCCCCTTTACGGAACTCTTCTGTCTCGACTTTTGCCATCTTCATGTCCTTCTTGCCAATGGCAATCGATGCCGCAACAAAATGTTGAGCCAACTTTGCATTATCCTTAACCCCCTGCGTTAGATCAGACTCCTCAATCATCTTCAATGACTTGTCATACAGCGCCATGGCATCATCATACTTTCCAATTTCCTGAAGAATGTTTCCCTTCATGACAAGGTCAGCCGACATATTGGCAACATCATTGCCCTTCTCAGCGACAGAATGTTCCTTGTCAGCTTCGAGCAACGCCTGATCCATCTTTCCGCCATCAATGTTCAGTACAACCATATTAAATAGGGCGATTCGGCGTTCACCATCATCGCGGGAAATATCATACAGCTTTTGCAATTCGGCTGTTGCCTCATCCGGCTTCCCCATGTACATGAGATTTGCCGCCACTCCCACGTGAGAACTGACAAAATTCGGATCAATGGACAAGGCTTTCCGATATGCCGTTATCGACTCATCGAATTTGCCCATCTTCATCAACAGCTCGGCGTATGAGTCGGGGGGGTTCGGATCATTGGGAATCAGATCGGTATATTTTTTTAACGCCTTCTCGGCATCATCATACTTTTCCATTGCTCTATATGCATAACCAAGCGAGTTGTACGCTGGTGAGTAGTTGGAATCTATCATCGTGCACATGACATAGTGTTCGACAGCCTTTGGATAATTCTGGAGGCCGTTGTAGTAATTGCCCAGTGCAAAATGAGCACGTTCATCTTTTGGATAGACGGACACAAGCTTTTCATAAATTTCTTTTTGCCTGGGCTGGTCTGCATCCACACCGGCCTGGAAGCCTGCAATAAGCAGCCGCTCTCCTTCGGATGCCTTGTCGGCCAGCGCAACAGCTTTCTTCATGGTGTCAAAAAATCCCTTTGCTGTCGGCGATGATTGCGCCAGAAGGAAATACCCGGAAGCAAAGCTCGGATCCTTGGCAACCGCATTCTCGAAATGCTGGATCGAATTCTGAATCAGAAGTTTGTCGGCAAGGTCACGGCCTTGAAGGTACTCCTTCCGCGCTTCGTCCGACGAAGTGGTAATTGGTATTTTGCCATCATCAACCTTTTTCTTTGCGCAGCCGCTCAAAGACAACAGGAAAACTACTCCACAGAAAATAGAAACATACAGTAGAAAAGTTTGTTTCTTCATAAGTACACCTCTCAGCATTTGTGAGAATGAGATTGTGGATTGAACAGCGGAACGAGTCCCGATAACAGGGTTTTGATCCTTGGATAAAATAACGTGTAGACTTGAAGGATTGAGAATTTGCCTCGTTGGCGTTGCAAAGGGTACTGAAAACACAGGGTAAAGTCAAGTGTTCAACGTGAAGAGGGTTTACTTGGCAGAATTACCACTGGAAATCCAGTTGCATGGCAATTCTGTTATCAAC
>JBGPGQ010000125.1:0-8665 GCA_041483995.1 Bacteroidota bacterium | reverse complement strand
GAGGGTGCTATTCTTGCTGACGATGACCCGCGCACGCGAAAACCGGATGGAGCAATCAATGGGTCCACGACGCCTTGGGTGTTCGAGCTCAATCTGAAAATTGACAAATCGGTCACGATAGCAAATATGTTCGATGTGAACTTTTATGTGTACATTCAAAACCTTCTCAACACAAAAAATGTACTCAATGTTTACAGCCGAACGGGAAATGCTGAAGACGATGGTTTCTTGACGAACCCGGCACTGAGCAGCAGCATTATTGCCGGACAAGGACCCAAGTATGTTGAGTTGTATAGGGCGATCAATTTGCAAGACAGGCAACACTACTGGCAGGATCAGTTGAATACTACAAACCCCCTTGAAGGTGGCGATCTCTTTGGAAGTCCACGCCAGGTTCGGTTTGGCTTGAATATTTCGTATTAGCTCTGAGAAGTGAAGATGAAGTGCAAACATTTCATAAACTAATTGGATACACTGCCATGAAAAAATTTACTTTGCTTTTTGGCGCCCTGGTGGTTGTGAATGTCACGCTTTGGCTGGCCCAGCCTGGTCGTGCCTGGTCAAGTGACAGAACATCAGGAAATAACCATCAACCGAGCAGTCTCTATAGAGTCGATGGAGCACCTGTTTCGACGTTGATTAACATCAATAATCTTGCCGGATGGATTCGAAACGATGGCTGGTCCGCAAGAAACCCTGGGACGGGAAATTCCGGCGTGTATTTCCCCAGAGGAACTACAACCGCTATCTACCAGGATGGCATCGTATGGGGAGGCAATGTGAACGATGGCGGATCTCAGGTACTGCGCGTTGGAGGGCAGACATACAACATAGGAACAGTTGGAGGGCGGATCATTTCCGCGGGCGTCGCAGCCAATCCCAATGATCCCGACGTTCGTGTGTATAGAATTCGGAGGGATTATAAGACAGCAGATCTGCGACAGGATGCAGCCGAATTAAATAACAAAGCTCTTGCGGCAGTCACTGATGGCGACATGGCTGCAATTCGCGCTCAGTACGAGACCGATTGGAATGAATGGCCTGCAGATCAAGGAGCTCCTTATTATGATCGCGATTCCATCCCTGGCTATAATCCCGCTGTTGATGAGCCCGGTATAGCCGATGCCGATCAGGTAGTCTGGTTTGTGTGTAACGATCTCAACACCGGTAAAACGAACGCACTGTACGGTTCCAATCCGATTGGTTTTGAGTTACAGGTGACTTTGTGGGGATATAATCGCACCGACCCCCTTGCAAACGTATACTTCAAGAAATTCACCTTCATCTATAAGGGGACTGCAACTACAGCACCTGGTTCGACTGTTACAGATATGTATGTTGGCCAATGGTCTGATCCTGACATGGGCGATTCCGGTGATGATTTTGCAGGCTGCGACACTTCAAAGAGCTTGGTGTATGTATACAACGGTAATGCAATAGATAATTTTTACGCAGCGTTCGGCTTGAAACCACCTGCGGTCGGGTATGATTTCCTTCAAGGTCCGATTGTCGCTGGTGCACCAACCGATAGCGCAGTGTTTGGACTCAAAAGAGTTTATGGCAAAAAGAATCTTCCAATGACCGCTGCTTTCTATTTTGCGGCTGGTGGTACGTACAGCGATCCTCCATTTACTCGTGAGGGAACAGTACAGTGGTATAACTTGCTTCGTGGTCTCACCCCAATTAGCGGCACGCCGTTTATTCATCCATCGTTTCCGGGTCAACCAACGAGATTTTGGTTGGACGGCGACCCGGTGGCAGGAACAGGCCGGATTGATGGGGTTGTAGACAATCCTGGTGACCGGCGAATCGGTGCATGCGCGGGGCCTTTTACAATGACATTGGGCGATACCCAGGAGGTTGTTGTTGGAGTGGTTGCAGGTATTGCAGGAGACTATCTTCAAAGTATTGGCGTTATGAAAAACAATGACGTGGCAGTGCAAAACGCATACAATGATTTGTTCGACTTGCCCAAAGCGCCACCGGCTCCCAATGTGAATATCGCTCAGCTTGACCATCAGTTGGTACTTGATTGGGGCTCCGATGAAGCTGCCGTGCAGGCGACCGAGGAGTTTAACAGAAAAGGGTATACATTTGAAGGCTACAATGTATATCAAGTGGCTTCACCATCGACGTCCATTAATCTTTCCGGGGATAAACGATCATTGGACGGCAGCATTGATGTGAAGCTTCTAGCTACTTTTGATAAAGATGGCAATGGCGTGCGGACTATTTTTGATGATGTGTTTGATGTAGGTCTTGGTACCATCGTCCGTATTATTAGGCAAAAAGGGACTGACAGTGGAGTGAGGCGTCAGATGGTGATCAACCAGGACAAAGTTCGGAGTGCTCCACTCGCGAATGGGCAGCGATACTATTTTGCCGTAACGGCATACGGATATAATCCAAGTGACGTGGCGCTGACCCATGCTCTGGAATCAACCCCTCTGATCAAGGTGGGTATTCCGCAAAATCCGAATCCTGGGTTCCGACTTACCGGCGTATATGGCGACACAATTCCCCGTACAGCGCGTGTTGGTGGCAGCGACGGCGCGGTGGTTTTGACCGTCGTCGATCCGACCAAGCTCACCGGAAAAACATACAATGTTACGTTCCAGAATGTCCCGACAACCTTTGTGTATGGACCTGACAGCAATGGGGACCGCGACACTGTTACCGTACCAATACTGAATTGGTACGTTGCTGCCGGTACAGACACAGTCACAAGAGGAGTGAACCAAGGCACGACAGTTTCCATTGAACCTGGCTCCGGCAATCTTGCCGAGGCTTTCCCTGGAAAGAACGGTAATCTGTATGATTACCCGATTGTTGATGGGTTCTACGTAACTGTATCGGGCCCGTCGCCACAGCTCAATAGGGTACGTTCAGGATATGTGTCTGGGACAGACTGGACAAGTGCTGGTGGTTCCGGTAGATTTGCTGGGTCTACCAGCGTACTGGGCGGCCAGGTGACTACTTCATTTGATGTTGGTACTTACCTTGGTGCAACAGGGCCGGGTGTTGATCCATCTTTGTACCATACGATAGAATTTCGTTTCGGCGCAGGTGGATCACTTACGCAAAAAGCTTACCGCTATCGCCGTATAGGGACATATCAGTTCCAGAATTATACCGACGTACCATTCCAGGTATGGGATGTACAGGATCCGCAAAATCCCCACCAGCTAAATGTCGGCTGGCGTGATAACAATAATAACGGCCAGTGGGATCCCAACGGCGGTGTCGAAGTTATTTTCGTTGCAACCTCCACCTACGATGGTGATGCGCCAACAACATTCACATACAGTACTACGGTGGGAGATCCTACGAACAGCATTCCGCGTGGCGACCACCAGTTCCTTGCGGAATGGATCAGCGCAAACGGTGTTACTGCAGATATTCAGCAAAGTGTTATTCGCGTTTCTCCAAACTTTGTGAATTCAGCTGCTGACAAATTCACATTCCAAGCACCGGCAGGGTCTGTGTACGATGCCTCAGCTGCGAAGGCCGATGTCTCGTCGATTAACGTCTTCCCCAATCCGTACTACGGCTTCAATCGAGCCGAGACTTCAAGGTTCGTACGCTTCGTGACCTTTAACCATTTGCCCGTAAACGCAGAGGTGAGGATCTTCAATCTGGCGGGTGCGCTTGTCAAATCGATTGCCAAGAACGATAACACCCAATTCCTGAATTGGGACCTCACAAACCAGAACAATCTTCCCGTAGCAAGCGGATTGTACATAGCATACATAAACATGCCGCAGATTGGAGCAACGAAGACGCTGAAGTTGATCATTATTCAGGAACAACAATATCTTGACAACTTCTAGCCACTGACGGTCAACGTTAGGCGACACTGAACTGAAAATTTGAAAGGAGTAACACATGAAACAGCCAGCATATTTGAACGGTAAGGTCTCTGCTGCGTTTCTCATCCTCGTGGTCTTCGTAGCTGTCAGTGCGTTTGCCGGAGGGGAGAATCGGGTCGGTACCAATGCAGCACCCGAACTCTTGATACCTGTAGGTGCCCGTGATATTGCGCTCGGAGGATCATCCATCGCTACATCGAGTGGCCTTGAAGCAATCTACTGGAACCCCGCAGGACTCGCGAGATCGCAACACAGCACTAACGCAATGTTTTCTCATATGAACTATATTGCGGATATTGGTGTTGATTATGTTGCAGTCGGAGCCTCGTTTGAAGGATTCGGCACCCTCGGATTCAGCATAAAGTCGATTTCGATTGGTGATATCGCCGTGACAACGGAAGATGCCACTGATGGAACGGGTGAGAAGATCAATCCAACAATAGTAAACTTAGGACTTACATATTCCCGCTTGCTGACTGACAAGATTTCGGTTGGCGCAACGGCGAATTTGATCTCTGAGCGCTTTGATAGAGTCTCGGCAACGGGCGTTGCTTTTAATGCCGGCGTTCAGTACAGCGGGCTGGGAGGCTTTAATGGATTGAGCTTTGGCGTCGTTGTAAAAAATATCGGACCGCAAATGCAGTTTGATGGAGACGGTCTTAACAGGACCGGCAACGCAGTTGATGTCCTCCGCCCGAACACATTCTACCGCGTAACGGCCGCCAAGTTTGAATTGCCGTCGACGATTGAATTGGGCCTCGCCTATACCGCATCGGTCACTGATGAGAGTGCTCTGAATTTCTCTTCGGTATTCCAAAACAATAACTTTACAGCAGACGAATACAAGCTTGGCGTTGAATATGGATACAACAACATGTTTTTCGTTAGAGGGGGCTACGGTTTTTCCGAGAAAAGGGACGACCCGTCATCGCCGCTGGCAGATACCAGATCATATATCTATGGTATTTCAGCAGGGGCGGGCCTCCACTACCCGGTCGGCTCACTCGACATAACATTCGATTATGCGTTCCGTGCGGTTGAGTTCCTTGACGATAACCATATTTTCTCACTTAAGCTGGGATTCTAAGTCAATTGTTATGAGTGATGGATTTGTATGTGGAGTTGGCAGCTTGTGGTAGTTAGCAGTTCATGCGCCGTGAGCACACGTGTCCGGCGCATGGGCGCGTTAAGTCGTTGTGCACGGCATGGTCACTGTGCGAGACTGAACTGGAATCAAACGACTCAATTTCTTATATAACTGGTCCAATCAATTACTAAAGGAGAGATGTTATGGCAAGAAAGTATTTTGCTCTGTTGGCAATGTTCGTGCTGGCAATCGGGTTGGCGGAGAGCGGCTCGCATGGAAAGCAGAACATATTGTTGAAAAATGTGATTGAGAAGGGCGGTCCAGTGGCAACGGCTGACCGGGCTCCGGTCGCTCCGAAACTTGTGGGTGCCTCAATCACGTGGACTGTTGTGGATTCGATGGCCAATGCGTTTGGGCCTGCGAGCAGAAGCGTGAAAGCAATGGCGTATGATCCAGCTACGAACACAGTGGCATTGATCCATAGAGGTCATCTGGGGTATGCGGCTGGCAGTGGCCAGTTATGGTATAATACTTCAAGGAACGGTGGTGCGACATGGCGACGGGTCTCTGAGTTGAATGCAGGCATTTCTCCGACACTTCTTCGCTATCCTGGTTGTACGATTTCGAATCCCACGAATAGCTCAGATACGGCCAACGCTCTGTTTGTCTGGGCAGCACCGGAGCTGTTGCCCGGCGGAACATCATTTGGAGCTGCAGCGTACGGTGTTGATGCCATGGGCGCGGGTACGCCGTTTTCTGTTGAGGAGCCGGGGAATGGAACATATTGGTCGAATCTTCAAATCTGGGCCGCATCGGGGGTCTCAAGTGAGGTCTACTGGACTGTATCTACGGCTGCGACAGGGGGTGACTTTAATTTGTGGCACACGTCCGATTTTGTGACGATTACCCAAGGAGTACCCGCAACGTGGACGCCACCAAATTATTTGACTCTTGGCAGGGATCTGTCCGGAGGATACCGCAATGGTAAATCCTATTTTAGTGTCTGGTCGACATTCCCCGGCGATCTTGATGACGTGACAAATGTTGGCTATTCCACGTCGACGGACAATGGGACGAACTGGAGCGGATGGACACGCCCGCAACCCGATTGGCGAAGTGTTCCGGGAATGTCAACCCTCTACGATTGGTGGTACTATGGCGGACCGGGCGTGTACTCCTATGACATGCTCGTCGATGCAAACGGTCGGGTTCACTTCTTCGGTGTAATCCAGGATAGCACTTCCGTTTCTCTGCCACGGTCCGTTGTAGAAATCTACGAGACGGGAAGTGGCTGGGGCTCAAAGATCATCCAGCCCAACCTCACGGAAAGTACCGTTCTCATATATCCTGGCGCTGCCCCGCTCAATCAGATGGGGAATCATTTGAATGCTGCAATAAGCCCTGACGGCAATATCATGACATTATTCTGGCTCGACGCTGGTACTGTTGCAGGTGACTCGTTAGCTGATATCTGGTTTTCCTACCGGCACATCAACGGCGGGGCGTGGTCAACACCTGAGAATCTCACCCAGACACCGGGCTATCCGGAAATGCTGCTTCATGTTGCCCCTAAACTCAAGTCTAATGGCGGCAACAGTTATACGGCTTTTCTGGGCAGGGTCTACCAGATCGGACTAAACACCTGGCCACCGATTAGTGAGCAGCCGACATATTTCTTCACGGGCAGTCACACGTTCACTGTAACTTCGGTTGGGGAAGGTAGTACGGAACTGCCGGAAAAATTCAGACTGGAGCAGAACTATCCAAATCCATTTAACCCCAGCACGCAGATTACCTACAGCCTGCCGATTGGCACACGTGTGAGGCTCTCTGTGTACAACACACTGGGTCAGGAGGTCGCGACACTTGTCGATGGCTTCAAGGATGCTGGTACGTATACCGCTGAGTTTAAAGCGACAAGTCTCTCCAGCGGCGTCTATTTTTATTCAATTAAGGCCGGTCAGTTTTCTGATACAAAAAAATTGTTACTCGTCAAGTAATTCGAGTTGATGTTTTTATTTCTTTTGAAAAGACCAATAGCAGCATGGCTTTGCAGGTTGAGCCATGCTGTTGTTGGAGAGTGATGTGGCGGACCCCCTCCCTGTTGAATACAAGTAGCCAGAGTCCCCCTGTAACTTTCTTCTTCGGAAGAAGGATGTATCGGACAATTTGTTTGTTGTTGCAATCGTCGCTCGCCAACTCATCGTCACCAAATTTCATCAAGTAAGGAGAGAGATACTATGGGACGCAATGTGATAGCTGTTGTTGCTTTGGTTGTAATTTCAGCAGCCCTATTTGCTGGTACAGTTACAAGGAAAGCAATCAAGTCGCCGATTCTTGATGAACCAACGGTCATCTCTCGGGGACCAGTCGGACCGCCTCCCAAAGTGGATTTCTCGAGAAGTTCCGCACTTATAGGCACGTACACCACGCTGAGCACCAGATACGATTTTCAAAACAATGGAGGTGCAAGTCAATATATCCGCGTGAATCCCGCGAACGGCAACATCCACGTCATCATGATGACGGGGGATGATTCTACCGACGTCACCGGTGGTGCATCAAGAGGTACAGGGTATGCTTTCAGTTCAGACGGAGGAGTGACGTGGAATAATTTTAGTGCCATGCGAGTACCGCCAGACAGACGTTCGGGATACCCGTCGCTGGACTTACTTCAAGGACCTGCAGGTCAGGGTATACCTGTTATAGCGAATCACAATGTTCCCCCGGGAGGGTCCACGAACAGTGTGTTTAGCTATGTAGACTCTCCAGAAGGCGCTGGTATGTTCGTAGAGTTGAATGCCCTGCCAACCCTCAACCCACCTGTTACTGGTGGCGAACCGATTTGGCCCATGATTGCGGGCGCTTCAGATGGCTCAATCGTTATCCATGCTTCCGTGAATAATGGAGGATTGGGTCCTCAGGAAATCAATCGAAGTGCTGACCTTGTTTCCTGGCTTGATCCGTGGGTTCCGTATCCTGGTGTCAATAGTGGTGGAGGACGCTACTCAACCCAGGCTAATGGTTCAGGCCGGGTAGGGATAATGAACAACAATGCTGACGTTATCAATTGGCTTGAGTCAACAGACAACGGGGCAACATGGCCAGCCACGCCGGTCGAGATATACCCTTCGATTCGTATTGTAGGGAGCGAGACACTTGCTGTAGGCCTTACACAAGATTTTGTGTATAACGGAAACAATGCACTGATGGCCATCAATACGACCCGGACAGATGGTACTAACTTATTGTTTGCCGGTTCTCGGATTGAATTCTGGAGTGCCCCTACAGGTTTTGTTGACGCAGCGCCGTGGGACTCGACTCGTTATCTTAGCCAGATGGTTGCACAGGTATTCCATCTTTCAATGGGATATCCTTCGATTGGAATTTCCGGGTCTCGCGTTGTCATTGTATATATGGCCTTCCAGCCCGATACCTCAGGCGGTTTCAACTACGGTGATATCTACCTTGTGCAATCTGGAAACGGTGGGCTCACGTGGAATGCACCCATCAACCTTACCAATACTCCCAATCTTGATGAACGATATCCGAGTGTTTCCAAATGGAATGAACCGGGTAAGGCGAACATCGTTTGGCAGGAAGACACAGCACCCGGATCCTGGGTGCGGGGCGAGGGACCGAATACTCGCGCCAAACAAGTATTCCTCAAGCTTACGCTTCCAGCGTTGAGCGGAGTTGAAGAACACGG
>JBGPGQ010000124.1:0-8710 GCA_041483995.1 Bacteroidota bacterium | reverse complement strand
AAACCGCAGGTAATTGATATCCGGACCTTTCGGTCCAAGGGTGAGCGGGAGGTGTTGCGGCTTGCCGCATCAGCTGAACAACATTCAGAACATCCAATAGCAAAGGCCGTGTTGGAGAAGGCAAGAGCTCAACTCATTCAACCAGAAAAGTATTCGGCGATACGGTATTTTCCCGGCCAAGGAATAACCTGCCAGATTAACGGAGGAGAGATTCTCCTAGGCAATGCCTCGCTTCTCGAAGAACGAGCAATAGTCGTTGACCGCTTGGTCAACGAATACGTAGCAGAAAGGAAACAAAGGGGAGAGACCTGCATCCTCGTTGCACAAGATCGTGAAGTAGTCGGGGCGATTGGAATTGCAGATACATTGCGCGATGAGGCAAAGGAAGCGGTCAGCGAAATGAAACAACTCGGCTGTCGCGTTATCCTCTTAACTGGTGATTCGTGGACAGTGGCAAAAACTGTCGGCGAGACGCTTCACGTTGATGAGGTGTTTGGTGAAATGTTGCCGGAACAGAAGCTGGAGAAAATTCGTGAGCTGAAATCCAATGGACGGAGTGTTGCGATGGTTGGTGACGGCGTGAACGACGCTCCTGCTTTAGTTGAAGCAACTGTTGGCATCGCAATGGGAACCGGCACTGAGGTGGCGCTGGAGAGCGCAGATATGGCGCTGGCGACGGACAACTTGATGAAAATCGTGGAAGCGTTGAAAATCAGCAAACAGAGCCTGCGCGTTATCATGTTCAATTTTTGGGGAACAGTCATTGTGGACGCAGTGGGTGTAGGGCTCGCGTTTTTCGGGATTCTCACACCGCTCTTCGCTGCATTGATTCACGTAGGTTCTGAGTTGGGATTCATTCTGAACTCAGCCAGGTTATTTAGAAAATGAGATATGATATGTCGATTAGCTGCATAGGCTGGCTGCGGCATATGGGCTGAAAGTCACGGAGCAGCTTCTTATTCTACTCGGAATAGTTGGAGTGCTCGTTCGGCTCTGACAATTGTTGTGCGTAAACAATGGCATAGGCTGCTAATGGAACATAACCACGGACACAATCAGCGAGTCGGCTCGCGTGAACTAAGAATTACGCTCGCGATAACCGCTACCTATATGATTGCAGAAGTCATCGGCGGATATTTGACCCACAGCCTTGCGCTTCTTGCTGATGCGGGGCACATGCTCTCCGATGTCGGCTCTCTTGCGCTCTCTCTCATTGCAATGCGATTCGCCGCAAAGCCTCGCACTCAGCAAATGACGTACGGGTATTATCGTGCAGAAATCCTAGCCGCATTACTCAACAGCGTAACGCTTGTGGTTATTTCCATATTCATTTTCTATGAAGCTATTGCACGTTTTCAGTCGCCACCCGAAGTTCAAAGCATTCCAATGCTTGCTGTTGCTATAGTCGGGCTGGTGCTCAATCTGTTCAGCGCCTTCATTCTTTCACGGAAAAAAGACGTAAGTCTCAATGTGAAGGGAGCTTTCCTTCATGTTCTTGCGGACACGCTTGGCTCGGTTGGCGCAATCGCTGCAGGAATTGTCATGGTCACCACCGGGTGGTATCTGGCCGATCCGATCATCAGCGTTCTCATCGCTATGTTGATTGTATTTAGTTCATGGCGATTGCTCAAGGAATCGGTTACGGTGTTGATGGAGGGGACACCCTTGCACATTGACTTGAATGAAATTGAGAACGCAATCAAGAATGTGGATGGTGTGTTGGAAGTCCACGATCTTCATGTGTGGACGGTTACGTCCGGGTTTGAAGCGGTGAGTGCACATATTCTCGTTGAGAATTGCAGCTCTATGCAAGACTCTGGACGAGTTCTTTCGGCGGTGCGGCAACTGATTCATGATCGGTTAGGAATTGACCATGCTACAATTCAGATCGAAGGACAAGGGTGTGGAAACGAAGAGCTCCACAGGTAAAATGTGGTGTTTACGGGACGAAGTTCGCAACGCCCAGCATTTTTTTCGCCAGAGTCCACTCTCACCGGTGAGAGACCGTTCTCAGGATTGGAAAATGTTATCATCAGTCCGCAATTCCTATGCATTTGGCATCGGATTCAAGTGAAGCTGACTGGCATGGCTGTTGTAGCATCGCTCTGCGATGGCTACCCCATTTTACATAGTCCTCGTATTCGTGTTCTCTATCTTTGACACTGGACTTCCCCTTGTTTCATGTGTCTGCCTCATGGAAAAGGACGGGCGGACCGGATGCTGTGAAATGCAGACCTCCCGAACGTCAAGCAGCACTTCACTCTCACTGCTCGGACGCGAGTGCTGCAAGCATAGAATGGCGGCTGAGCGAAGCAGCCGTGAGTTCATGGAAGAGAAGTCTCCATTGACTCCTCGACTCTTCGTCCTGTTATCAATCATGCAACCGTTCAGGTTTGACCGTTTCACCGAGCATACTACATGGCAACTGGCAGGTCTGGCTTTGGAAACCATCCCACGCACGTTGGATATTCCTATCTTCACTTCTTCTCTTCTGATCTAAGCTTCTCGCTCTCCAAGCGGAGTTCTTGACGCTTGCCCTGCGTGCATTCGAATATGGTTTTTGCTCAACAACATCTATCCTTCAGGAGACAGTAACATGAGAACTCGATTACAGCTTGCCGCTTTGCTATCTACTCTGTTGATAGCGCTTCCTTCGTTCGCACAGAACCACCATAGCAACTGGTTGCATCGGAACATGATGGATACAACGATCGTCCAGTGCTGGAATGACTCAATGACAACAATCCACTGCCCTCCCGGTGCAATGGGAATGATGATGCCCGACTCCATGTACTGCCGAATGGACATCATGCCAATGGATAGCCTCCATCATCCGCACGATTCCACGCACATTGGTTGGTGCCGGATCATGATGGGTGAAGACAGCACACATTTTGGATACATGAACTGCGATTCAACTCTGGACAGCAACCATCATCAAATGCAATTCATGCACGGAGTTCGTTGTGAGATGCGCTGGGACAGTCTGCGTTGCGACTCAACGCGTCGTCACTGGCGACCAACAGGCATACGCGGCTGGACAGGCTCGAATTGGGTAACAATTCCCGGCGTGACATTTAACGGCAATACGGCAACGTTTGAAACGACGCGGTTATATTCGACATACTCGTTCGTTGGATCTCCCACCAATCCCACGACAACAGGTGAAGCTACGTCTCTGCCAACGTCATTCGAGCTGGCACAGAACTATCCCAATCCTTTTAATCCGTCAACGATGATTGAATTCCACAATGGCAGCGAGGGATTCATCTCCCTCAAAGTGTACAACCTGCTCGGGCAGGAAGTTGCATCACTTATGAATGAAATCCGACCGGCTGGCAACCATCAGGTCAGGTTGGATGCATCGAGTCTCGCATCGGGAATCTACCTGTATAAACTGCAAAGTGGAAGCCTGACGCGAACGATGAAAATGCTGTTGCTCCGGTGAGTTGTGTCATCGCCCTCGCCACATAGAGAATACCCCATGACAGTGGGGTATTCTTCTTTAGTCCAGCCCTTTCTTGCGGATGTCTGGCGCTCGTAGTGTCACATTTTTGAAAGTAGCCGTCAACCTCCGGAGATTCAATGACAACACAGGATAGTTCAGACAACAAAAGAATCAACAGTTTTACTGTAAGAAGCGCTATTGTCCTTTCCTTCATAGTGGCATTGGAAATAGTCATTATGATCAGTCCGTTTGCAGCTTTCTTTTATGCGGTCTTCAACCCACTACTGCTTGCGCTCAATCAGTCAAGCATCACCCGCTGGCTCACGGCTTTCTTTCTTCCTCACATGGTTGTTCCACCCAATGGGGTACTGACTGTCATTCGCATTTTCGGTTCAGTATTTTTCGTTGCAGGAATGTTGGTGTTTCTCGTGTGCGCAGTTCAGGTTTATCTCGGCAAATTGCTGAAGAAGGGAACAGCCACGAAAGGGCTTTACATTTTTATCCGTCATCCGCAATACGTTGGCCTTGCATTTGCCGCACTCGGCCTCGCCATCATGTGGCCCAGGTTCCTGACACTTTTCCTCTTGGCAGTAATGTTACTTCTCTATTACATACTCGCCAAGGACGAAGAACGCCGGATGATCAGTCGTTTCGGAGAAGGTTATGCTTCCTATATGAATCAAACAGGTATGTTCCTTCCACATTCGGTGGAGAAGATATTCATCAAGGACTCCAACCCACAGAAGTCTCTGAGCCTTGGAAAGGTTGGCCTTGTCTTCCTGGGGCTTGTGATCATCATTGTCAGCAGTGGGTTCATCGTGCGGGCGTACACCATTCGTCATCTACCATTTGAACAAATCGGAAACATTGATGTTATTACCATTACACCTGACGATTCCACCACTGTCCATGAATTGCTTCCTGCTGTTCTTGGAGATAGTGTCGTCGCTTCAAGGCTCAAATCGCATGAGGGCACTGATCGACACCGCCTTTTTGCCTATTTCATTCCGATAGACTATGTGATGCAAGGAATGATTGCCAACACGGGTGACGAATGGAAGCTCTTTGAGCAACACAAGACCATCGGTATGATCACGGAATATGTTCTCCATCCGTTTGCGCATTTGACGGGCGGGCATGCTCATCACATGGATATGGCAAACATGAAGCACGGTCCTGAGATGTACGCCCTTCCGGCAATGAAACGACGGGTGATTTTCATTGATGTCTTTTCAGACGACGCTGAACTCAGTTCTCCCTTCGATGATTTTGGCATCAATGTCAAACGCACTCCCCTGTTCTTTGTTGATGTTCATCTTCATACAGCAGAGATTCTTCAAGTGAAGGACACACCGGGTGGGAGCGGGTGGGGCACAGTTCCCACGCCGATGTTCTAAACGTTTCATGGCACCACATCGTGGTTGAACATGACGGAGATACTCTATGAATAGACGGAAAATGCTTATTGACTCACTCAAGTGGAGCGCAGCACTTTCACTTGGCTTGAATGCAAAACCGGGCAAGATCTTCGCACTTGACAGTGGATTGCTCACTGAGCTTACAGGCAATCCTCTCAGGTTTCCTCCAGTCTTCACCAACAGTGGGACAATGACTCTTGCAACAGCAAACGTTGAGGTTTGGCCTGGCACTACCACACAGGTGATCGCAATCAACGGATCGTATCCGGGACCGACCGTCAGGATTCAACGGGGAACCACCTTCTCTGCAACACTTGTGAACCAACTCGGTGAACCTGCGACAGCGCACTGGCACGGATTGATCGCACCTGAGGCAATGGACGGTCATCCCAAGGATCCCGTACAATCAGGAAATTCGTACACCTACTCATTTCCCGTCATACAGCGGGCAGGAACCTACTTCTACCATGCCCATGCCTACATGTTGACAGCGAAACATGTGTACAAAGGATTCGCCGGACTCTTCATTGTTGACGATGACAACGAGATTCCGCTTGGGCTCCCACGCGGTAACTTTGATGTGCCATTAGTAATCCAGGATAGGCGGAGTTCCTACCAACCGCAGTTCACGTATTCGCCCACCGCGATGGACGTGATGAACGGCTATCTGGGGGACACGGTTCTCGTCAATGGAACTCCCGATCCTTACTTTGAGGTCTCCCAAACTCTCTACCGCTTCAGACTTGTCAATGGCTCGAATGCGAGAGTGTACAAGATTGGATTTGCCGACAATCACCAGTTCCACGTTATTGCAACAGATGGCGGATTGAAGGATCAAGCTGTCGCAGCAACTTCGTTCTTCCTCTCACCAGGTGAGCGGGTAGGTATTCTCATGGACTTCTCCACGTACACGCTCGGTCAAAGCGTGATTCTGAAGTCACTCCCTTTCGCAAGTGGCGGTGGTAGTCAGGGTACAGAACTGAGTCTCATTCGATTTGATGTAACAGGTATGCAGAGTTCTGGCGGAGTCGTTCCACCCTCGATGCCTCCGATTGCTTATTACAATCCTTCCGAGGTTGTACGTACGCGTGTCTTCACTCTAACGATGGCAATGGGCGGCACAAGCATCCACAGGATCAACAACCGCACGTTCGAACTCACTCGCATCGATGAAGAGGTACCAAAGAATGACCTGGAAGAGTGGCGCATCGTTAATGGAACCACGCTCTTTCACCCTATTCACATTCATGGCGTCATGTTTCAGGTTCTTACAAGGAACGGCAGCACAAACCTCCCGCCGTCAGATCGGGGATGGAAAGATACGGTACTCGTGAATCCGAGCGAGACCGTTCGCCTCCTCGTCAAGTTCACAGACTATGCCGGAATCTATCTCTTGCATTGCCACAATCTTGAGCATGAAGACGACGGGATGATGATGAATTTCAGGGTGAACGATGCGACCGGAGTGACGCAGGAACAAGGCAACGCCCCATCAGAATTCCAATTACATCAGAATTATCCGAACCCGTTTAATCCGTCAACAAGAATTTCTTTCGATGTACCCGTGGCGTCGAATGTGCAGATTGAGGTCTTCAATGTGCAAGGGCAGAACGTTGCCACGCTCGTCAAGCAGCCTCTAGGTGTCGGACGTCACTCCGTAGAATTCACAGCCGTGGACCCGCATGGAACAAGCCTACCGAGTGGTGTGTATTTTGTGAGAATGGCGGCGGGGAGCTTCGTTCAGAGTGTGAAGACGATACTACTGAAGTGATCACAATCTCCCGACAAGTATCATTGTTGTTAAGGCCGGTCTTTGGGTTCATTCAATGCCAGGCTGAAATTCGTGAAAGAGAACTCAGAGTTATCCTTATTTCCTAGTATTAGATAGATCATCCAATAATCACGATTTGAACCTCCTTCCATTGCAGTTCCCTCTCATTTACTCTACATTTTGCATGTGGCCTCTATAGAATGCCCCTCCCCGGGAACTCTTTTGCCACTGAAGCGTCAATTATGTAGACGACATGCCAGCTCCCAGTTCTCAACAACTCGATGTCCGACAGGCGTTCAAGGAAATCCTTATGCCGCTTGTGAACAACCTGCACCGCGTTGCGTTTGAGTTATGTCGTTCCAGTAGTGATGCAGAAGATCTTGTTGCTGAGACAGTAGTTCGTGCGTGCCAAAGCTACGCGACACTCCGTGATGCCACCAAAGCCAAACAATGGCTGCTCCGAATTCTCACCAACACGTTCATTAGCACTCGCCGTTTAAAAAAGATCCGCCAGGAAGTTCCATATGATGAAGGAGATGGTTCATTCTCTTTGTTTGAAGAACTGGCCCCACCATCTTCGCAATGGGGAAACCCCGAACGAGAAGTGATCAATAAATTCCTGAACGAGGACATTGATCAGGCGTTACATGCACTCCCTGAGGAGTTCCGTGTTGCTGTTGTGCTCTGCGACGTTGAAGGATATACATACGATGAGATCGCACAGACACTGGATATCCCGGTCGGCACGGTGCGTTCACGTCTTTCCCGTGGAAGGAGCATTCTCCAGAAACAGTTATATCATCATGCAGTTGAACGGGGGTGGACCACCCCGACGAAATTACCGAAAAGGAAGAGCAATGACAAACAATGCGAATGTGAGTAACATTAGTTGCGAGGAAGCGATCGATCTGATTGCCATGCAACTTGACAAGTTTGCAGGCGATGTTGAGCGGCTAGCACTGGAAAGGCACCTGAAGACGTGTCGACATTGCTTCGACAGGCTCGAATTTGAGAAGCTGCTTAAGAATCGCCTCACGGGAATGAAGATAGATATCTCATCAGAACAGCTGGAGGGAAAAATCAAAGCACTCTTGAATGGTTTCCAGTAGTAGTGGGGAACTGCACGACACCGAAACCGACTTACGCAATAAACAATAGAAGGGATCAAATACGACATGGAAGCCTCTGCCACCACAAAAGTTAACGCTGCAGAACTGGAACAGAAAGTGAAAAAGATGTACAGCGATGTCGCACTTCATCCCAAAGGCGAATACCATTTCGAAATGGGGCGTGGACTTGCTGACAAGCTGGGATATGAAAAACCTGACCTTGACCGTATTCCTGCTGCTGCCATCGATTCATTTGCCGGAGTAGGATACTATTTTGATATAGCCAACATCAAAAAAGGCGAACACGTGCTCGACCTCGGAAGCGGCTCAGGCATGGACGTTTTTGTCGCTGCCCTTAAAGTAGGGAATACCGGGCACGTTTCAGGCGTGGACATGACGGACGAACAACTTGACAAATCAGAGCGACTGAGAAAAGAGAATATTATTGCCAATGTTTCATTCCACAAAAGCTACATTGAACAACTCCCTTTTGCTGATTCAAGTGTTGATACGGTTATCAGCAACGGCGTCATCAATCTTAGTGCTGACAAAGGCAAGGTGTTTGCAGAAGTTGCCCGTGTCTTGAAACCTAAAGGAAGAATGGTGATTGCTGATATTGTTACGGAGAAACAATTGCCTGACAGTGTGAGTTGCAATTCAACGCTATGGGCCGCATGCATCGGTGGCGCCAGCCAGCAGGATGACTACGGTAATGCTATTACGCAAGCAGGGATGGAGGTCCTTTATGTAAAAACAAATCATGCGTATGGTTTCATTTCCAAATCCGCAAAAGGGGCTTCGAAAGACTATGGCGTGAAAAGCATTTCTCTACTCGCGCAAAAGAACTGACTAAGCCCATACGACAATGGAAACACAATTAGAACAGATACGAGAACAGCAAAAAGAAACATGGAACAAATTCTCTCCCGGTTGGAAAAAATGGGACGATCTCACCATGGATTTT
>JBGPGQ010000123.1:0-8720 GCA_041483995.1 Bacteroidota bacterium | reverse complement strand
TATCCGATCCAATAAACCTGCCTGAAGGAAAATGTGGGTAGACTCCCCAGCAACCTATATAGCCTGTGCTGGTTCCAGTGTACGTATCGTAGCCACCAGCATTTTGTATGGAATCGATATTGTGAATGTCTGCGACATACACACCCGCGGTATAGTGCGCAATATAGATATAGTTGCCGCGGCCTTCGATGTTATGGATGACCGACGCGGGATTGGCTGTAAACGGAGTCAGCGGGGTGAACGATGGCAGGGTGGAAATGTCAAACACTTTCATGTTCTTTTCTGTAGTGCCGATTTCATCTGTGGTAAACACGTAACGTCCGTTCCTCGAGACCCAGGTATTGTGCGTACCGGCATTGGGGTATGTAATGTTACCAATAGTGACAGGCAGAGCTTTGTTTGCCAGAGATGCAATGTATACTCCTTGCCCATAAATCGCAGCACCATACAGCGTATCGCCGCGTACGTAACAGTCATGGATATAAGCGGGTTCGTACTGACCAACATACGTTGGATTCTCGGGATCGGCAAGGCTCAAGATGATCACTCCACCCGACGAGACTGAGGAGTTGCCGTTGAGATACAGGTATCCATCTGCCACGCTGATCGAATGGTTCCTGGAAAGATTCCTGCCCCCGATATTTGTTATTGCGCGAACAAGGCGGGCGGTATCAGGCAATTGACTGAGATCAATAATCTGAAGTCCCTGGCTGCCGTAGACATCAGCAACCACATAGGCATAGTGGCCCCAGGTTTTCATTTCTTTCCATTCGGAATTGACACCGGGCACGTATGCAACTTCACGGATCGGATTTGCATCAAGGTCAATGAACGACGTACCTGAATAGCAACCAAGCAGTGCGTATTCGTGGCCGTCAGGCGCAACATATCCCCAGCAGCTTGCATAATAGAACGGATAGCTCGAACCCGGCCCACCATGGTGTTGATCGAAATGACCGACCATCGTGACGCCGTTCTGGGAATACGAGTTGAAACAGAGGGCAGTAATTGTGCAAACCAGAAACGTGGGGCGTCGAATCCCCGACAAGAACAGTGTTTTCAATTCCACCTCCTCAATATTGTAAAATAAAACATCGCTACAACAAACGAAAGTTTCCTTTATGATCGTTTACTTGAGCAACAACATTGTTTTGACATCGCTAAAGCCACTCGCAGTTGTCATCTTGTAAAGATATACACCGCTTGCCAGCAAAGACGCATTAAATGACATTTCATACCGACCTGTCTGCCGCATCTCATCCACCAACGTAGCGACCTCCTCTCCAAGCACATTGAATACCTTGAGCGTCACGTGCCCGGGCTTCCCGACTTCATACATGATTGTAGTGGAGGGATTGAACGGATTGGGATAGTTCTGCGTAAGGCGGAACGCATTGGGTGTTCCCCCACCTACCGGTACACCAACAGCAGTTGTACGACAGATAAACTGAAACGTATCCTGACTCGACACATCCGTGAACTCATCCTTGATCCATACATGCCAGGCGTAAGTCTGTCCACCTTGCAAACCCGGTAACGCTGTTACCGCGAGCGACGTGTCGCTTGTTTTTAGGAGTGTATCGACGCCCGGCCCCCATACGTGCAATTGATAGTAATGAGGGTCTTCAATTTGCGATGCCGCCTGGCGCCATTGAAATGTTGTGGTGGCGCTTGCTGTGAGCGAATCCCCATTCGCCGGAAGAAGTAATGGTGAGCGAATACGCGGAAGAAGTCCCGTAAAGCTGCAAAGATACAATCCTGTCTGCATATCGGAACCGATCCACCTGCCGGATGGAAAATATGGATATACTCCCCAACACCCGTTGTAATTTCCACCGGGTCCGAGAAAAGTATCATACGCTCCCACCTCCGTCGGCACTGGAGGATTGTGAACATCAACGACGCGCATTCCTGCTGTGTAGTGAGAAATATACGCGTAGTTTCCGCGACCATGAACATTGTGGATATAGTCCGTTGGACTATTCCGATAACTTGCAATTTCTGTATACGGTGGGCCTGGCCCAAGGTTCTGAAGATCCCACACTTTCAGACTTGATGGCGTTGATCCGATTTCATCCGTGGTAAACGCATACCGTCCATTAACCGATGCCCATGCATGGTGAGTACCGCTCCCTGCATATGCAATCTTCCGGATAAGCTGAGGGTTTGCCTTGTCATGCAAATCGACAACATGGAGACCCCCACCGCTGTAAATCGCAGCGCCATACATGGTGTCATTCCGAACGTACGAATCATGGATGTACTCTGGCTCGTACTGCCCAACATACTCCGGGTTCGTAGGATCATTCAACAGAGAAAATATCACAACGCCTCCCGGTGACCACCCGGCAGATCCGTTCAGGTAGAGGTATCCGTCAGCGAGAGTCACAGTATGGGATCGCAAAGTGTTTTTCGAACCGCTCGTGTAGTTAAACTCTCTGACGAGGATGGCAGTATCGGGCAAATGGGAGAGGTCGACAATCTGCACACCGCGTCCACCTTCAGAGACGATGTACGCATATTGCTTGTAAGTCTTGGCCTCCCTGTAGCAGTATGTCGATTGGTTACCCGGGATAAAGGCGATTTCCCGGATTGGTCGGACATCCAGATCAATGATAGACTCCCCGGTGTATGCCCCGATGAGCGCATATTCATGTCCATCCGGCGAGACCCATCCCCAGCAGGCAGAGAAGCTCGTGCTCTGCGGTGAAACGCCGTGAGGATGGTCCAGGCTGTCGATGAGTGCGACACCATTCTGGGCCAGAAGGCTGGTTGGATTGAATACAACCAAGCCGCCAATCAGAACCATCCATATACCTCTCGATACACCATGCAAAATAGTCATTTCAATCCCGCCTTCACAAATGAGTTTAGGAAATCTTACTTGAGGAGCAACATTTTTCTCTGTTCCACAAACTTCCCGGCCTCAAGCCTGTAGAAGTAGACCCCGCTCGCCAAGCCACCCGCGTTTAACTCTACCCTATAGCTTCCGGGATTCTGTTGTTCGTTCACAAGCGTTGCCACTTCCCTGCCAAGAATGTCGTACACTTTCAACAAGACCCTTTGAGCACTCGGCAAAGCATACTGAATTCTCGTTGTTGGGTTGAATGGGTTGGGATAATTCTGCAACAGCGAGAAACTTGTAGGGATTTGGTTATCGACCTGGTCGACGCCCACGAGAATCGAATCCAATCCGCCAAACTGGTAGTACCGCGCGGCAAACTCCTGCAGGTATTGGTTCGTAATGTTGGCATCATGGACGATCACCATGTTTTCATTGTTCGAGTTCTCGGCTGCGCTCGTCCAGTTGTGCGAACCCGTAATCGTAAGCCCGTTCCATACCGGATTTTCTGCATCAATGATCCCATACTTATGATGGAGCAGTCCCGGTCCACCGGTCTTCAAGTGAATATCCACACCATTGCTCAACAAGAAGTTGTACTGCGACCCTTGGTCGGTGCCATTATCCAACTGGCCGCGGACTTTCTTGCCGGCGTTCTTTCGCGCAAGGATGGAGGAAGCAATCTCCGTGCGGGTGAGCGTCAGAAGTGTAAAGCCGACGGAATGTTGCGCTCCATCAATTGCAGACACGATCTTCGACGTTGCCCTGTCACTCGGACTGAAATAACTTTCTACATTTCTACCCCCGATAACAAACCTGTGCGGTGTGTTATCCAATTTGCGAGCGCCAAAGCGCGAGTTACCCGCATTGGGTACATCCGTGTTGCTTCCCCACATCTCGTTACACTCCAGAGTGTATGCATTAGCAAGTGCGACATCCTGAAACTCTATAACGTTCTGATAGTCGTCTTGCGTACCTGGAAGTGTCGGGTTCCACGAACCGGTAACAACCCAAACACTTTCCGGTGCACCCGCTCGCCCATCGAATACGAAGTATTTATTGTGCATTAACCCGGCGCCGTTGTTGATAGCATCAAATCGATCCGTGATCAACGGTATGCCTGCGTTGCTGATAGTGGTAAAAGCATTGGTTGTGGAATTGTCATACTCACAGATCACACGTACTTTCACCCCACGGAGCTTCGCATTCACCAAAGCATTCGCGATTTGATCACCCGGCGAACTACTCAAACTGTACAATACTACGTCGATCGATCGGCGCGCGTTATTGATATGGGGCAGAAGACGCGCAAGAAAATCCTGATTGCCAAGCGCGGGCTGCAACCATGCGAGGTTGGTATTGACGCTCTTATTGAAATAGACATTTATTTGACCGGTTGTCTGTGCAGGGGACGCTGTGCTTGAAATGAGCGTTGAAGCAGAGCTTGTATCCGTACCGGAGACAGAGAATGCCTTTATGTAATACACCGTGCCGGGAAGGAGACTGTTCAGAACAACAGTGTGATCGGTTGTAGGAGTATTATCACCGATAAGCCCCAATTCAAACAACGGCGTCACACCGTACAGCACATAGGTATTCCCATTATTGACAGTGTGCCAGTTTATGGTAAGACTCGTTGGAAGGATGCTCGTCTCCATCGGAAAACTGGAGAATATCGGGCCGCTGGAGATGATATCTGCCGTTGATCTTGGCATCAGTTGGTACCCCCCAATAAATGGAGGCCCTGAGGTAAACTGGCCATCCACTGCAATCAGATCGAACGCACCAGGTGGGATAGGAGCACCAACAAGATTGGTATTGTTATCGATCCGGATCAGGGAGCTGCCGGTCGGATCAGTCATCGGGTAATTTGTATTTGCGGCCCACGTGCCTGTCCCTGTTACGGTCGTGGCGTTTATTCGCACGAGAAGTCCCTCGTATGCCTCTACACCACCAACCCCATCGTTGGCAATTTGTGAGGCAGTTACAACCAGTGGCTCAACTATGTTTCCCGTACTCACAATTGAATGAAGGATGGGATTTACGATTTCGGACAAACCATTGAATGGCTGCACTAACCCGGACACGATGACTTCATCCCCGATATTGACAGCGGTAGAAAACGAAGCTCCAAATATTCCAAAACCTCCGGAATTGTCCTGAATGTACGACGGGCTACCGAATTGATTTGCAACAGTAACAACTCCGCGTACCGTGACGAGTGTGTTGTTACGAATAGGCACACCCAAACTGTCATTTTGTTTCGCGTCAGCTATCGACATCGGTGTGCTATACACGAAGACGCCCGGCTGAGTGCCAATTGAATAGATTGAGTCGGGTGAAACTCCCGTTCTCGTGATGAACGTAAAGTTTGCAGTTGAATCTGCCGGGATCATATTGTTCATCTGGATCGCAAGACTGTCACCTGCTGCAACGGTCATGTTAGACACTATTATAGTGTCACCCGCGATGCTTGCACTTGGGCTTCCTGAACCGGTAAGCGTAATATCACCCGTTGAATGAGACCACGACCATGTGGATGGTACCGTAACCTTTGCAGCAACAATCGTTGAGGGAACCTGACCAAAGATTTTCAGAGTCAGCGAGTGGCTCACCCCTCCCGAAAGCGTTGTTGGGCTGAGGGAGGCGCTACCGCTGCCTATGTGTCCACCACCCGCCGCTGCATCCGTTTCCTGTCCAGCAGTGATAGACCACGGACCAATAAACAACTGATCACGTGAGCCGTCATCATTGTATGTCACAAGCGAATCAACCACTCCGACTGGAACCGCAATCTTGAAACCACCGGGGCTGTACGTATACCCTTCCACGATAGCATTGTCTTCCGTACGATATGTTCCAATCATTGCCCCACTCCGATAGGCAACAATGCCCTTGTTCACGGCGGGCGAACTTGTGCGGACGATCCATCCGCCATCACCTGCACCGGTCATCGTCATGATAGTGAAGGTTTGCGCAGGCGTACTAGTGAGATTTGTGCTTGTTGTTCCCACTTTCGCAGCACGCACTGCTGCGGCTGTACCGAGAGTGTTGTTATGCTTTGCGTATATCCAGCCCGACCAGTTTCCACCTGCATCAATTGTTACGACGGGTTGGTTTGTGTTTGAATATGTCGTCGTATTGCTCCAGACACCCGTAGCACTCCACATAAACTCGTTGTTCGAGCCTGAATATAGCTTGAGATAGGCCTGGCCTGATGCATTCGCACTCCAGTTCTGAATCCGCACGAACACTGCATATGGATAGCCCGTAGTCCCCGTACCTCCACTGCCAGCAATGGAATTGGGTATTCTGACTCCAGTAATCGTAGCTTGTCCGAAGGCAAGAGACGCAAGAAATAAGGATAGTATGATAGCAATGGAAATCCGGCTCGATGGGTGCATATGAAACCTTTCCGAGTTGATATATAGGTGAAGAGGAGTAATCGCAGGAAAATGTACATTATAAGATAGCCATTGGGGTCAATAGTAGCAAGGATGAAGTTTGCACCGGAGGATGATTTGTTAGGGAATTCTGGTTATCTTTATAAGGTCTTCTTCATGAATTTGATGTACAATATCCCAAAGTGAGTATCTTTGGCAACAGTCAAACCATTCAAAGCATCTCGACCGCTCCCTCAATACGCTGCGCATGTGGCAGCAAAGCCATATGATGTGCTTAGCTCTGAAGAGGCTCGCAAAGAAGCCGGGACCAAACCACTCTCTTTCCTTCATGTTACCAAGCCGGAGATTGACCTACCGACAACCGTTGATCACTATGATGAACGGGTCTATAGCAAGGGGAAGGAGAATCTCAACAAGCTGATTGCTGGCGGAGTGCTTCATCAAGATGGACAGCCCTGTTTCTATCTTTATGCTCTGACGATGGAAAGCAGGGTTCAATACGGTCTTGTTGGTTGTGTTTCCAGTAAGGAATATGAGAACAACACAATCAGAAAGCATGAGTTGACAAGGCCGGACAAGGAGAATGACCGAGCAAGGCACATTCAGGCTACGAACGCACAAACAGGTCCGGTGTTTTTGACGTACCGTAAAGCACATGAGATCGATTCGTTGGTCGATCAACTCGCTAACACAAAACCCGAGTATGATTTCACGACGGACGACGGCGTGCGCCACCAAGTCTGGGTGATTGCTGATCAGAAGTCTATCGATCAGATTGAGGAAATGTTTTGTCGGGTACAATATTTGTATATCGCGGACGGCCATCACCGGTCAGCCGCAGCAGCACGGGTAGCAAAAGGCCGAAATGATGAAAGCAATTACTTTCTCGCTGTCATCGTTCCCCACGATCAGGTACGCATACTTGAGTATAATCGTGTTGTGAAAGACCTTAACGGTTTGACACTTGAAGCGTTGCTCGGAGGAATGAGTAAGCAGTTCGACGTGAGACAATCTTCTCTGCCGGCTCGACCCGCACACAAGGGAGAGTTCGGAATGTATGTAAAACAAAAATGGTTCAGATTTACCGCTCGGCCTGAACTACTTTCGGAAAAAGATACCATGAAAGTTCTTGATGTTTCAATTTTACAAAACCATTTGCTCAATCCCCTTCTTGGGATCGACGACCAACGCACAAACAAGAAGATAGATTTTGTTGGGGGGATTCGCGGGCTAAGAGAACTGGAGCGCAGAGTCGATTCGGGTGAGATGGCTGTTGCCTTTTCACTCTACCCAACTTCTATCGACGAGCTAATGACAATTGCCGATGCTGGAGAAATCATGCCACCCAAATCGACATGGTTTGAGCCGAAGTTAAGAGATGGGGTTCTGGTGCACCTGTTGAGTTAGTCATGTTCCATATTTCTTACTACCGACGACTTCTCTCTTTCCCGTTTGCCAGAGGTGCACCAACTCCCAAGAGCTTCTTTAGTTTGGTTAGCTGATTTTCTTGAGTTCAAACAGACTATGTGACTCATCCTTGCCGTTCGCCCGCATCGTCCATTGCTCAGTAATATTGTTTGCATCCTTCCAGGTAATCACAAGCTTGTGCATATGCGCATCGTCTTTCGTCATGTTGGTACCATCGACGAATGTGAACGTAATCGATTTGCTGTCAGAATTGGTGACTTTCATCCTCGGTTGGTTGCCCATTGAACAGTAGTGTGTCATCATCAGTTTTTCACCATCGAGATGGTACGCTGTCATCATTCCCCCTTTGTGTTCATCCATGTCGATTGTTTCCATTACTGTAGTACCTCCCGACACCAGTTGGTAGGAAATCCGTATGGTCTTCCCCTCCGACGTCTTCCCTTCCCAAGCGCCTACAAGATCCTTCATGCGATCAAAGTCTGCCTTCCCCTTCGTAAGAGATACCGGTGCAACAACAAGGCTAAACACCATGATCGACGACAAAATACATAGCAACGATCGTTTCATACTACCTCCAGATGGTGAGTGATGAGGATTTTCCCGTGGATTGTAAAAAAATGTTTCTATTTGCGAAACAGCTTTCCGAGATTCTGCAAGGAACCGGTCCACCCCATTTCGTGCTGGTTTCGACTTTCCTTGGTCGGAAAGAATTCATGTTTCAACGCTATCTCCGTCGAGGCGCCGAGGTCACGGAACTCAATCGTCACGACTGTCTCTCCGTGTGTAGATTCCCCCTCCCACCACCATGTAAAAACGAGTCGGGACGGTGGCTGAATTTCTTTATAAATTCCCGTCGCCACACTCTGGGTTCCCTTGGCGATATGTTTCATTGCGAGGCGGTATTTGCCGCCAACGCGCAAGTCTACTTCGGTAAACGGCGACACATATTCATCATTCGGCATGAACCATTGCTGGAGCAATTCTGGTTTAGTCCAGGCTTCAAATACCTTGGGCCGGGGCGCAGCGATGGTGCGTTTGAGAATCAG
>JBGPGQ010000122.1:0-8741 GCA_041483995.1 Bacteroidota bacterium | reverse complement strand
AGAGGTCAGTAAGTGTCGTGTTGTCATGACGGGAGCTTATCATGCTGCTGTGTTCGCGCTTGGGCAGGGTATACCAGTGGTCTGCATTGCAAAGACTCCATATATACTTGATAAGTTCTATGGACTTGCTGATCAATTTGGTACAGGCTGCGATGTGGTAGACCTTAATGTGCAAGACATCCAGGAAAACATCAGCGTTGCGATTGAGAAAGCATGGCTTTCGGCGGAAGAAGTTCGTGCCTCTCTCCTACAGGCTGCAGTTCAACAGATAGAAATGAGCAAGAAGGCCTATCGGAGGATTTGGGAACTCATTGAGGGAGAGGCTGCTGTGTCTCAGTCGAAAGGTCATCGAGTATGTTCATCTGTGGGGGGAAACTAAAATGATACCTAAAAATCTAAGAAGAAGACCAAGAATTGCCTTGATAGTTGATCAGCCACAGCGCGATCTAGCCGGTCTTGTGCTTACGTCTGTTGAGCTTTCCCGCCGCGGAGCCATCTGTTATCTTGTGCCGGCTAATTTACGGGACCCGGAACTTTGGGCACTTGCGCCCGACTTTGTGTTATTCTATTGTATGCGCCGCGGCTATGAACAGCTTGCGCATCAGCTTGAATCCGCTGGAATCCAATTCGGGTTACTGGACGCTGAAGGTGGAGTGTGGCCTGACTATGAGAGTTATGCTGAACTGTTGTGGGATGACGCTGCCCTCTTTAACATGGTGAGCTGTGTGTGCGCGTGGGGACCCAATATGGCTGGGTTCCTCGTCAGGAAAGGTCTCTTTTCTGAGAAACAAGTGGTTGTAACTGGTTGCCCCCGGTTTGACCTCTACGACCCGATGTGGCGCCCTGTTCTGCAAGAAAAGCAGCTAAAGAATGACAATAGAAAGGACAAGCGAATATTGATCAACACAAACTCGACCGAAGCGAATCCACGGTTTGCTTCTGCAGAGGTCATCAAGAAACACTTTTGCGATATTTTTGGCTGGTCATCCTCGCGCTTGAAGGAGTGGATCGAAACGCAAAACAAGACTATCGAAATGACCATTTCGCTTGCTCGAGACCTTGCGCGGGATTATCCTGAAAGCAACATCGTGCTTCGCCCCCATCCCTTCGAAGGAGCAGAACTCTATAGAAAACGATTGAGTGATCTTAGCAACGTTGAGATTAATGACAGTGGACCCGTCCAGACACAAATATTCAAAGCTGCAACCGTTATCCAGCGAAGTTGCACAACTGCAATTGAAGCTGGACTCGCGTCGGTCCCGACATTCTCGCCGCAATGGGTCCCAACCCCCGCGGTGATGCAAATGGCGGAAGATGTGAGCGTCCCGTGCAACACGTATGCGGAGCTTCGCGCGAACCTCGACTCGGTGTTTAGCAAACAATACCATTCCCCCGAGAAAACACAGGGAGCGATAAACGAGGTGGTTCGTGACTGGTTCTATCAGATGGATGGGCTTTCATACAAGAGAGTAAGCGACACCGTTCTTTCGCGCATCAACGACAAACGATGTGTGAACGAAGATGTGTGCACAAAGTATCTGTACGGGTTGGATGGTTTAGAGCGTGGTGCGATTGCACAATTGTCGCGCCGTGTACGGTATGGCCTCAGGCTAGCTCCGAACTGGTCATTTCAAAAAATGCGGCCCATGCCTGCGGTGGAATGGACTGAAACAGACCAGTATTTTGATATTGCTGAAGTGCGTGAGCTTGCAACGAGAGTCTCCCAACAGTTCAACGGACAAGTTGCTCCGTATCAGACTATGAGTGTTGACTATGCTCAGGAGCGAGGGGATTATTTGCATAATTATATTGGCTATTCCATTACTATCTCCGGTAAAGCATGAAAGCGGTCGCCATCATCCCTGCTCGCGGAGGTTCAAAAGGGATTTCCCGCAAGAATCTTCGTGTCCTCGCTGGCAAGCCGCTGGTTGCCCATACTATTGTGAGCGCTCGAAACTCACAACATATACATCGTGTTATCGTCTCAACGGATGATCGTGAGATTGCAACGGTTGCTGGACAATATGGAGCTGAAGTGGTGCAGCGCCCACCGGAGATTAGTGGTGACAAGGCGTCCTCCGAATCCGCGTTGCTGCATGCTTTGCAACACTTATCTGATACAGAGCATTTCGAACCGGACATCGTCGTTTTTCTCCAGTGTACTTCACCCTTGACGACACCTGAAGATATTGATGGAACTGTTCAGGCATTGCTTGAGGCCAACGCTGATTCTGCTCTCGCCGTGGCACCATTTCATTACTTTCTTTGGGAAGAAAATGAATCGGGGGATGCCGTAGGGATCAACCATGATAAGAATGTGCGATTGATGCGTCAGGATCGAGACGGTCAATTTCGAGAGACTGGTGCAGTGTATGCAATGAAAACCCAAGGATTCAAGAAAGCGAAACACCGGTTCTTTGGGAAAACTGCGATGTATGTTACGCCACCGGAACGCGTTTTGGAAATTGATGATCTCATGGATTTCGAAATCGCTGAGAGCCTCATTGGCAACTACCGTATGCAACCGGAATGGGAAAAGGTAAAACTGCTTGCCTTGGATTTTGATGGAGTTATGACAGACAATAGGGTTGAAGTTGATCAGGACGGACATGAATCCGTGCAATGTCATCGGGGTGATGGGATGGGAATCGGACGCCTGAAGGAAGCGGGCATAGATGCTTTCGTAATCTCAACGGAAACGAACCCCGTCGTGTCAGCACGCTGCCGAAAGCTTGGCATCGAATGCTTCCAGGGCTACAAGGAGAAGCTCTCGGTATTACAAAAGGTTGTAAAGGAACGTTCAAAGGAAGCACGCGAAGTGGCTTATGTTGGAAACGATGTCAACGACCTGGAGTGTATGCGCTGGGTTGGTTTTCCTGTTGCTGTTGCAGATGCCGTTCAAGAAGTTCGTACAGCTTCGTGTTACGTGACGGTCAAGCCGGGCGGGCAAGGTGCAGTGCGTGAAGTGTGTGAACTGATCATATCCAACAAACGATAACGGGAGAAAATATGGCTGCTGCTGTTGATTTTAGAGGGCGAATGGTTGGCGAAGGCCATCCCAGCTACATCATTGCTGAAATAGGCATAAATCATAACGGCAGCCTTGATATTGCCAAGAAACTTATTGACGCTGCTGCAGTGGCCGGCTGCGATGCCGTGAAATTTCAAAAACGCACTCCGGAACTTTGCGTTCCGAAAGAGCAACGCGATGTAATGCGAGACACCCCTTGGGGTCGCATGACCTATCTGGAATATCGCTATCGTGTTGAATTCAGCAAAACTGACTACGAAGAGATTGACCGGTATTGCAAGGAAAAGGGAATTGCATGGTTTGCGTCATGCTGGGATGAGGCATCGGTCGATTTCATTGCAGCCTTCAACCCTGTTTGCTACAAAATTGCATCCGCCTCTCTAACGGATGATAATCTCCTGCGTTACCACCGTCGGTATAAAAGTGCACTCGTTATTTCAACCGGAATGAGTACGCTGGCGCAAATTGATCATGCCGTAGAAGTCCTTGGCAGGGAGAATTTGATTCTCTTGCACACCAACAGTGCGTACCCATCAAAACTGGAAGAACTGAATCTGAATCTTATACAAACGTTGCGTGAACGTTACAAGCTTCCCATCGGCTATTCAGGTCACGAGGTTGGTCTTGCTCCCTCAGTTGCCGCGTCTGTGCTGGGCGCGTGCATTATTGAACGACATATCACCCTGGATCGCGCGATGTGGGGAAGCGATCAGGCTGCCTCAGTTGAGCCACCGGGCCTCGTGCGTCTTGTGCGAGACATTCGTGCGATTGAATCCGCCCGCGGTGACGGTGTGAAACGGGTGTATGAAAGCGAAATGCAAGTCATGAAACGGTTGCGTCGCGTGGGGCTTGAGCAATCAGTGAAGGGTACCTGATGAAGCGCCGACCCGTTGCGCTACTGCCGATCTCTCAACACTTCAGCATACGGTATTTTATTCTTTCGGGATTACTGAAACGGCTGAGCGAGCATGTTGAGTGCATACTTGTGTTGTCGTGGAAGGATGACGCGCTCGAAGCAGAATTTCGGCAACTTGGCTATCGTTGCGTTCGGATGCCTTCGTTCGAAAAGCACTGGATGTACAGGGAAGTCCGCCGATGGGTGAACTTCGTATGGGAGAGTGATCTGCGCTCGCCCACCCCAGGGATTGATCGTCGTAGATTGAATGCGATGAATTCCACCTTGAGGGAGAAGTTCTATTTCTGGCGCGCTGAGTTGCGACGTTGGTTGGCTTTGTTTCTATTTTCATGGAGGCCGGGCAGAATGATCATTGAATGGCTTGAGGATAAATGTTTTTTTAGTTGTACGAATTGGAGAGTGTTCGCCGAACTGATCCGGGAAACCAAACCTGAAGTTGTCATCAGTGCGACTCCGTTTATAACTCCAGAATCTATCTTATGTCGCGTTGCACGATACCTGAAGGTAAGAACAGTTGGCTCCATTCTTTCGTTTGATAACCTCACATCCCGTCATAAGATCGAGCTTGCATTTGATCATTACACGGTTTGGAATTCGTTCATGAAGAACGAAGCAGTCCGTATCTTCGGGGTATCCAAGAGCCAGGTGTCACTCGCCGGCGCGCCCCAAATGGATTTTTATTCGTGGCCTGATATTCTGCACCCGAGAGAGTGGTTCTTGACAAAGTACGGTCTTGATGGCTCGCGACCGGTCATTTTGTTTGGGGCAGGACCTTCTCACATTACTCCACTTGAACCTCATGTTTTGGAGCAACTCGATCAAGTTCTCTGCACCTATCCGACACAAGGAAGACCACAAATTCTTCTAAGGCCCCATCCTGTTGACGGGCTTGATCGATGGCAGACTGCACTGGCAAACTGTCGGAATGTCATCCTTGCACCAGCATGGGATGTGAAAAACCATGCTGTCGGACGTATTGATATTGAAGACATTCGCCTGCTTGCAACTACTCTCGCATATTCGGATGTGCATATCAGCACCTCGAGTACAATGAGTCTTGATGGAGCCATATTCGACAAACCACAGATTGGTTTGGCGTATGACGACCGCCCGGGGAAGCCGCTTGATCCCATTATGGTCGAGTTGTACGAAAGAGAGCATTATATTCCACTGACACGATCAGGCGGGATTCGCATAGTTCGCTCTGCCGAAGAAATGGCCCATGCACTATCGAATTACCTCAAGAACCCTTCGTTGGATAAAAAGGAAAGACACGAGATGGTCCGGGCTTTGTGTGGAGTCCCGATCGGCCAGGCGACCGAGAGGGTTGCTGATGCTATTCTTTCATTTCTTGAGCAGGAACGGGTTATTTCAAGAAAAACAAAGGGCGCTCCAGTGTCACTCACTTCAGTCAGCTAAGGATACTTCATGAGCAAACGGATGCTTATCACCGGCGGTGCCGGGTTTATTGGTTCAAATGCTGCTGCGTATTTTGGCAAGCGAGGCTGGGAGATTTGGATTTTCGACAATCTGTCACGGGCTGGCACGAGTGTGAACCTTGAATTTTTGCAACGAGAACTCCAGTTCACGTTCATTCGCGGCGATATTCGAAAACGAGAAGAAGTCGAAGCTCTTTATGAAAAAGCAAATGGCTTTGATGCGGTGCTGCATCTGGCGGCACAAGTGGCAGTGACGACATCAGTGATTGATCCCGTGACCGATTTTGAAATTAATGCGCTTGGTACATTCAATATTCTTGAAGCGACCCGGAAACTCTCCCCTCAGTCCAAATTGATTTACGCATCGACGAACAAGGTATATGGTAATCTCGAACACCGTAAAGTTGTTATGCAGAACGGACGGTATATTCTTGAGGGTCTGGCGAATGGCGTAAACGAAAGTGAGCCGCTTGATTTTCACTCACCCTATGGTTGTTCCAAGGGCGCTGCGGACCAGTATGTTGCAGACTATGCAAGAATGTATGGATTGCAGACGTTCGTCATCCGGCAGTCATGTATCTATGGCACACGGCAATACGGGGTGGAAGATCAGGGCTGGATTGCGTGGTTCACCATTGCAGCGTTATTCGGCCGCAACATCACGATCTATGGCGATGGCAAACAAGTGCGCGATGCGTTGTGGGTGAATGATTTGATTGAACTCTACAGACTCTGTATTGAAAAAGGTAAGCCGGGCGTGATCTATAATGCTGGTGGTGGTAAGGATAAATCGATAAGTATTCTCGAAGTGGTCCACATCCTGGAATCGAGGCTCAAGAAATCGATTCCATACGCCTCTGCCGATTGGAGGCCCGGCGATCAAAAGGTTTTTATCAGTGACAATAGCAAGGCGAAAAAGGAACTTGGTTGGGAACCGACTACCCAGGTGGGAGAAGGCATGCAAACATTGGTAGGATGGGTTCAACAAAACACTGAATTGATCAAAGCGTGCGGACTCTAACCTCATGCGCCTTGTAGCAGTACAGACCGGTTTGTCGCCCCTTTCAGTACTCGGTGGCAACATAACCCACAGGGAGTTTCTCACACGGCTGGCAGACAGAGGAGTTGAAGTTCATGTTTTGGCTGAAGAAGGCGAACCGATCATTGAACACAAGAATCTTGTGCCCCACTATTGGAGGCGAAGGCTGAGGAAGAAGATTCCCTATGTTGGGAACATTGACGTGGCAATGGATCTACGAAACCTCTTGGCTGAGCTCGGCTCTGTTGACTGGATCCGATTTAGTAGCCCATATCATGTTGGGCTTGGAACTTTGCTATCAGCAAATGGTCACCGGATTTGGGGAACGTATTTACATTGCGAAGATCACCTTTTTTGGCGGTGGGTTGATCGTTGGCTCCCTAAACATTGCGACCTTATAACGTGTTTGTCAGAGGATACGAGACAAGACTTGGTTACGCGATGTCCCGAGGCGGATCATGCAAACACTGTTGTCCTCCCGATGGGTATTGATTTGGAACGGTGTGACAATGTGGCGCGTTCGCGCCAGGATGTGAGACGCAGTTTGGGACTATCTGACGATGATATTGTTACGCTCTTTATTGGTGTCCTTATCCCGCGAAAGGGGATTAAGGATCTGGTTATGGCATGGAAAACAGTACCGCATAATCCTCGTCACAAGTTGGTGTTGCTCGCGAAGCCCGTTGAAGCTCTTGAAACCGCGCTTGTGGCCGAACTGGTTAAGGAAGATCCTCGTGTAATACACATTGAAAAAGTCCTGTATGAGCATGTGCCGGAGTATATCAGGGCAAGTGACATCTTTTTTTTCCCGACCCATTTGGAAGGGTTTGGGATTGTTGTGGGTGAGGCAATGGGTTGCGGGCTTCCCGTGATTACAACCCGGGCGAAGGGTGTACGAGAAGTATTCGTGGAGAATGAAACTGCACTGGTAGCTGATATTGGCAGCCCACCCCAATTGGCTGAACACTTACAGCGATTGCAGAATGATGCCGAGTTGCGGATGAAATTGGGCAATGCGGGCAGACGGAGAATAGAGAGTCACTTTAGTTGGGACAGGATTATCGACTCACTCATGGGTTCACTTGAGACGCTGCAGTAATGGCCATCGTTTCAGTCCATGAAGCGCAGAAAACCCTCATGCCTGATCGCGTCGCTGAAGGGTTTAGCGTTGTGGTTTGTACATACAAACGTTCTGCAAGTCTAAAGCGCTTTCTTGGATCACTTGCAGAGCAGGATTGCAGGGCCACCGAGCTGATCATTGTGGATGCCAGTCCGGATGACAGTACGGAACATCTTATCAAGTCATACGAATCCACGGAGACGCTTGCTGACTCAGTGAAATATTTTAGAGTTTCGGGTTCACTCAGAGGGTTAACACGTCAACGAAATTTCGCGCTCGACAGGGTCATAACGCCCCTCGTTGCTTTTTTTGATGACGACATCGTATTACTTCCTGGCTGTTTGCGTCAAATGATGCAAGCGCACGCCTCCTCGAGCGGGGTTGTTGGCGTTGGGGCTTGTATTGACAACTCAGTGCGAAACCCTGATTTGCTATGGAAGGTCAGACGTTTGCTTCGGATAGTAACACACCTTAGGCCGGGGAGCTACCACCGCTCAGGATTCTCAGTCCCTTGGGGATTTTTGCAGCGCACGGATCAGATCGTTGAGGCGGACTGTCTTCCCGGAGGAGCGACAATGTGGAAAACGGATATTGCACGTGCGGTGAGGTTTGATGAGCATTTTGAGGGCTATGCGCAAGGGGAGGATCTCAAATTCTCATTGGAGATACTGAAATTTGGAAGACTCGTGATTGCAGGGAACAGTCGGGTACTTCACTTGCATGATGCAAAGGGAAGGCCGAACCACTTTGAGCTGGGATACATGGAAATCTACAATCGGTATGAAATTCACCGTAAGTGTCTTCAGAATCGTTCTTGGCGGGATGTTGTTGTTTTCTTCTATGCTTGGACGATTGACTCGGTGCTTCTCGCTCGGTTTTTGCTTTTTCCCAAGAGCGTTTTGCCGATTGTAAAACAGCTGTTGGGTCGAGTAAGCGCTGGATTTGATCTCATTACGCATCATCACTCCAGATTCTCATGAGGTTGCTGAGAAAATCCTCAAGACTATTGAATGCGTAGGTGCTCATAAATCTCATCCATCAACAAAGATTAAAGCTGCCTATCCAATTGAAAAAAAGCTTGTGGTAAGATCGATATCATGGTCTCGATGACTCACTCTGAACATATTTTGTATCGCGCTCTCTATGTAACCCTCACATTGATTGGAGCGATTCTCTTTTGGTCAATTAGCACGAGT
>JBGPGQ010000121.1:0-8770 GCA_041483995.1 Bacteroidota bacterium | reverse complement strand
GTCCATGCTGTTAATGGTCTGGGCTCTGAACGCTCCAATATCCTGAGCCGAGTCTATTCTGCCGGGGCCATAGGAACTAAGAGGATCAGTCCCACCTGCATCAGTTATGTCTGCATTCGCCGCATCTCCTACACCAATCAACAAAGTTTTGTCGGACCCAAATCGTAGTGTTCCAACCATATGGTGCCGATTTCTTGGGGGCTCAGGAATTCCTGAAGCCCAATTCGCACCAATCAGTATCTGCCTTGTTGAGAGATCGGCGATGTTTGGATTGATTATGTTTGTCTTGTATCTCTCAAGCCGGGCAAACGCCCCGATATTGTCGTCAGCGCCGTCGCTATCCGGATCGGCTGTATACAGCATATACACCCACCTGTTCGCTGCGAAGTCTGGATCAAGAGCAACACCATGCAATCCCCGATCGTCATTGGAAAGCACTTTAGCGGAGAGATCTATGAACGGTGTTGGAAGCTTTGTACCATCCGTAGCGATTGTCCATATGAGACCCTCCTTCTCTACAACAAGCTTCCTTCCGTCGGAAAAGAAGACAATCTGTACAGGAAGGTTGAAGGTTGCGGTAGGGAAAGGGTTTTCAATCAAGAAATCGGGCGGGGCGGTTTGAGAAAGTGCAAAGCCTGATAGCATGCAATTTATCAGGACGGCAGCAACGGCAGGCAGGATCCTATACGATATGCGGGATGGCAGGATCACGATTTATATGAACGGAATAGCTGTTAGCGGATGGACTGTAGGATCAATTTACAAATACTGCCAACGGATGTCAAGGAGATGTTCATGTGGAGCCACAAACAAAACTAATGACCCAAGCTGTGAAAAACAAAAAAAGCCCCCAAGTTAATACTGGGGGCTTTGAATAATCCTTCACAAGCGAACTACTTCATGAGCAACATCTTTTTCATACTGACGAAGCCACCTGCCTGCAGTCGATAAAAGTAAACTCCACTGGCAAGACTTGCCGCGTTGAATTTCGCATCATACCTACCGGGGCCCTTGAACTCATCTACAAGAGTTGCGACTTCACGGCCCAGAAGGTCATACACAACAAGTCGCACTGGACCAGACTGAGATAGTTCGAAATGAATTCGTGTTTCTGGATTAAAGGGGTTTGGATAGTTCTGGCTTAATACGTACGCTGTCGGAAAGCCATGCGAACTGCGAACCTTGCTTGCCTTAGCTGTCAGACGGATGCGATGGTCGGCTACACTTGGAATGGTGGCGGTTTCCGACTGATTGAGATTTGCTATGGGTCTCCCTAAACCACTATCGGGAATAATACTGTATGTAATACCATTTTCAGGTTGTATCTCCCAACTGAGTTGAACAGGGTAGACGACTTCATTTAGATCAATTGATAAAACTGCCTCCCCACTATCAGGAATGACCGTCCTTACATAATCCCCTGAAGAAAATCGAACATCGAATGGCGCGTCTGGGAATGCGGGGGGCATTTCAATGTTATCAGTGGAGCCAACGATTGTCCCGTTCCTTACATATAAATCTTGAGTGCTCCCAGCCGCATCCGTCAGCGTGAATTTATCATATGTTTCGAGTTCAGGATCCGGTTCCATTACGTTATTACTTTGCACGTCAAGGATGATGTGACCAGTTGCCTTAACCCAGTATCCTCCTCCGGGTCTGAGCGTGTCAACAGCAACGTATCCGCCGTTGTCATATCTGTAGAAGAGCGAGATGACAACACCTATCGGGTCGACATTTTGAGTGGCAATTGGAGAGGATATTGACCCGATGATATTCCACCCGGCATTACAGTCCATTTCCGTGTAACCAATGAAATCACCTTCGTACGTAATACTCTGATCACTACCAAATTTGATAAACCAGCCTCTGTCATTTGTCAATGGATCAGTTGCCTCGTACCCATCATTAAATGCAAAAGCATCAGAGGTCGCTGTCGGATAAACTGCAGCTTTATGTGGGTCAGGAACAACCACTGGGATACCAGTTAGGTTCCACAGATTTCGAACACCAGTGGAAAGCTGAAATTTGGCTCCTGTCCCAAAAATTAACTGGCTACCCGGCTCCTGTACAAATGTAGCTCCATCTTCGACTATGATTTTCTTGTTGTCCGAAACGTATGTGATGGAACCAGTCTTAAGAGTGATCCGGACACCAGACTGAATGGTTAGATTGTCGGTCACATAGTTGTGACCGGTCCAGTAAGCGTTTTCTTTGATTATTCCTTTCATTGGCATGACTAGTCTAGCCATCCATGGCGTTAGGCCAGCACTGGAATACCAGAATACGTATACACCTGTTGCTGAGGAGGAAATTGTTGCAGACTCAAGGAAGTTATTGCCACTATAGGTAGCCACGTTGTACAAAGCTGACCAATCAGTCTTATAAGTGCCAAACATGATCCCGCGGCTCTCACCGACTGGGCCAGCTTTGCTAAAGACCGTATACAAGGTATCCTCTATAGAAGTTACTTTCCGTCGTTGATTCCCCCACTCTCCAGAAGATCCATAATCATAACCAATATGGTTCTGCGGTAACGACCAAGTTCCATTAAGATTACGTTGGGATTCCCAAATGGTGCGGCTATCGCCACTGGAAGTCGGTGTCATTACAACATGGACGTTGCCGCCTCGAATACCTAGATTGGTGTTTCCAATAGAAGCGTCAATGATCAATGAACTGGTTTGTCGATAATCTGTGTCCCACACATGATTCGTGAGATTTAGATCTAATGTAGTTCCTTTGCGGTTTGTCCCATCATTGGTTGTCACAAAACTGATAACGACCTTGGTCGCAGTGGCACACACTTTTGGATGAGCACCCAATATGCTTTGTACACCTGTAACTTCATGTGCGTCCTCCCACTGACCGGAGATCGCATCCCGGCGTACATAGTATACACTACGTGCCGATTCACGACTCCACACGATGTGAACGCCGTTCTGATCAGCAACCATATCTACATCAACTAGAAGAGGAATCGGAGAGTGAGGAGTAGGATCATATGTATCGACCAGTGTCCAAGATGTTCCATCGTCATCACTCCGGTAGAGACGGATTTCATAGCGAGAAAGTGGGTTAGGCAAAATTTGTGCTGTAGCAATGTATGTCTTACCGGCATAGCATGTAATGGAAGAGCCAAAAACGTAATCATTTTGAATAGAAGGAGATCCGGTAGGTATTATTATGCCGTCGTTTCCCACAAGGTAATGAGTGACAGCCGCCCCCGTTGGAATGAGGATGTGTTGACCGTAGCGATCTGACGCCACTGAGCTGATAGCGTTATTGAGTTGTTGAAGCTGTAGACTATTCTCCCATTGGAGTATTTGTGCTTTGGCTGTAATACAAATCAACAGGAGAATAAAAGCAATATTGAACCGAAGGATTTTCATAAGGCCCCACTTTGGACAATTTGTGAGAAGAAGATCAAAGGACTAAAGAATCTGCAAAACTGTAGACAAGGTGGGCTACGTTCGAGAGCCATGGTTACCCAATGCGATAATCTATTTCAGTAATAACATTTTAACGGTGGTGGATATTATGCTTGTTCTAAGCTGGAGAAAATAAACCCCGGATTGTAGGCCGGCGGCATTCCATTCCAGCGAGTACTTCCCCGGAAGAACGGTTTGATCCAACAAGGTTTGAATGTGTTTCCCAAGAATATCATACACATCAATTCTCACGTGGTCGGTACGGAGAAGCGTGTATTTGATAGTTGATGAAAGATTAAAGGGATTAGGATAATTCTGACTCAGCAGCCCTTTGGTCAAAACTTCAAGAGTTGTTGATTTGTCAACTCCAACAATTGGTGTACCAACATAGATATCAGCCCAGAGACGAATCCGACCTTGGGAATCACCAGCCCTTTTGCTAACGACAAGATCCATATTACCGTCAGCGTCGAAATCATAAAACTCGAATCCATCCCTTGCATCTTCGCGTCTAAGGTACCAAAGATAGTATTGGTTGTCTGCATTCGACTTGAATACATAAAGATCAGTACCACTAAAAACAGTCAACTCCGGTCTACCATCGCCATCCACGTCACGGGTCAAATAGACTGGCTCATCGAGTACTCCCCCGGAAAGCAGGTGGAATATGAATTTAGGTGAGTATCTATCATTACTATCTGATTCGAACATTGTAGTCCAATTCCCAAAGTCCGTTGCTCCCACAAAGAACTCACTCTTACCATCTCCATCAACATCGCCGGCTGTCTGATAAAAAAGATTGACAAATGGTAAGCTGTCGTTGTATATCTGTGCATAAGAATTGTCGTTTACATTTTCAACAGTGTAAATGTACCCATTGAGAGCAGAAGCAACGAACTCCATACGGCCATCATTGTCAAAATCTCCAGCGCAATATCCTCCCAATCCAGTTTCTCCTTCTGAATTAAGCTGTTTCGTCCAAACCCTTCGAAAATTATTTGACCCCGGACTGAATTCGGCCACATAAGTGTGCACGGGTGATCCGCTGCTGTCAAATCCACTTCCCCGATAGAGAAAGTCTGTTAACGAATCATCATCAAAGCTTGCAATGATATCATTCGTCCAGACTGCGTTACCCGCTTCGAACAAAGCGTGGTTGAAATCAGGAAGAGTAGGAAGAGATGATGCTGCTGTCTGCTCATAGATGAAAACGGAATCCCCATAAACAAGTACAACCTCTTTCAAGGAGTCTTTGTCAACATCAGTCAATTGTAGAGCCGGGCCGCGGCGAGGAATATACTCATGACGAAGGATTACTGTGTCCGTTGTTACTTCATAGATGCGCGACATGAAATCAGTATCAAAATCTTTGAACACTCCATAGATTTCTGGTCGCCCATTTTTGTCTACATCGCCCACTAGAAGAGGTTTTCCTGAACCATTAGAAAGCGGGATGGTATTCCAATACTTGTACCAACCCGTGTATTGGTTCGTATCAACCAAAGCTGGGTCAATCTCAAGTATCGGTATGCCACGCGAGGCCGCCCACGCGCGTATCTTTCCCTCGCTCGGCTCGCGCAAACTCTTGAGTTGCTTTGTACCGCTTACAGGGTCAGTCAACTCAATCAGGTCGTTGTCAAGCATGCGGTACGTGAAGCCGCGTTTGGTAAGAGCGGCTAGCTCATTCTGCAGCAGGGGATTTTGGTATGGGGAGGGCATGGAACTGTTAAGCAGGAGGGCAAATACAACGAGAATCCACAGCAAGTGTTTTTTCATATCAGTCCGAGAAAATGGAAAAGAGATAATGGAACCACTCGGAGATGATACTCCAGCTAAGGGCGAAAAGCAAGTCAGCAGTGGAGGTTCCTTCTCCTGTTACGTAGCCCTTGCCGTCTGGAGCCTCTGGCGAAAAATCAACAAAAAATATGCCTTGCTACACATCGAAAATCTCTTCCTTTTGGAGGACGACACAAGAGAGTTATCATATTTGAGATGTTACCAACGATGAGAATAACAACAAGGGGTGCGTTCTTGAAGCCACTTCGGTTGATATCGGGTTCTTAGAACCGATACTTGATTCTCAGTACCGATAGGAAGTGTATAAAGTGATCCAGACACTTTTGTGTGTTATCATAAAATCGACTTGTGGCAAAGTCGTTCTCATTCGTAGCTTTCGATCACTAAAACATGAAACATCATGTGCATTGATCCGGCTTGCATCTTCAACACTGTTGCGTTACCTTTTTAGCGAGCAGCGGCAATGAATCTCCATCTTCAAGAGCTGCCCGCCTGTTCTTTCTCTTCAATTGAACACACCACATCACTTTATCTCGAGCAAAATACATGGATATCAAAGGTAAAACGGTACTTGTTCTTGGTGGCTGGGGGCTTGTCGGTTCCGCGGTCTGCAGGAAGTTCATGGAAGAACACCCGGGACGCATGATCGTTACCTCACTCTCCTCCGCGGAAGCCCGTGAGGCGGTAAATACTCTGGAGAAGGAGTTTCCGCATGCCGGAAGAAACTTTTTCATCCCCTGGTCGGGAAACATATTTGTGCGCGATGAACTCAAAGACCTTGGCCGTCAGGAAATTCTGAACGACGATCGCTGCCGTCAGATGTTCATTGACGACATCCTCGATGATCTTACAGACAAGGTTCTCAAACGGTCGAGTCTCTATCGTCTCATGCAAAAATACAAACCCGATATTGTGGTCGATTGCGTCAACTCCGCCACAGCGATCGCCTATCAGGATGTGTTTCAGGTATCCCGCGATGTCGTGCGCGCCATGAACTCTGCACGCGCTTCGCGTTCCGCAACCGACGGAGCAGACAAGACGGACCGCTTGCTTGAAGCAACCGGGCGACTTCTCTGCACTTTGTATGTCCCGCAACTCATACGCCACGTCCAGCTCATGTACCGCTCCATGAGGAAGGCCGGAACAACCATTTACGTCAAAATTGGAACAAGCGGGACAGGCGGCATGGGATTAAACATTCCCTACACACACAGCGAGGAACGCCCTTCCCGCGTGTTGCTCTCCAAGTCTGCTGTTGCTGGCGCACACACATTGCTCCTTTTTCTCATGGGTCGGACTCCCGACGCGCCGATCACAAAGGAAATCAAACCAACAGCGGCAATTGCATGGAAGCGGATTGCCTACGGTGAGATTGCAAAAAAAGGACAGCCAATTCGCCTTGTGGACTGCAAACCAGGAAGCGCCATCAAGCTTGGCCGCCGCCTGACGTTGCGTATGAACGATGCTGCCCGACCGACAGGCGGAACATTGCGCTCCGTGTTCATTGATACGGGCGAGAACGGAATATTCTCCAAGGGCGAATTTGAGGCGATTTCCACGCCCGGACAAATGGAGTTCGTGACACCGGAAGAAATTGCTGAATCAACGGTCTTTGAAGTACGTGCAGGAAATACGGGCCATGATATTATCAATGCTCTGGACAACGCCACACTGGCACCAACCTATCGGGCCGGGTTCATGTTCAACAGTGCACGGGAACAAATGAACAGACTTGAACAGGAGTACAAAGTTGACAGCGTCGCATTCGAAATGCTCGGCCCGCCGCGTCTTTCAAAGCTATTGTACGAGGCGTACCTGTTGAAACTATGCTGTCGAGACATGCACACCGTTGCAAAAACCTCTGAAACACTCTTGAGTAAGAAGCTGTACTCCCTTGTCAAGAAAGATTCTCACCTCCGGTCACGGATTATCTCTATCGGAATTCCTGTTCTTCTTCCGGACGGGATATCGATGCTGAGGGCAAATGAAATCAAGATTCCGCCGTACCGTGGAGACGACACCCTCCCTGCAACGTCACGAAACATCAACCACTGGGCTCACGATGGTTGGGTGGACTTACGGGTGAAGAACATGAAGTTATGGCGCAAACGAATGAAGAATATTATCGACATGGTGCACCGACTTCCCAAAGACGAAACAAGCTCACGCGTGATGAACAACAGGGAATATTGGAGCGATTTCACCGACTTGGATCCGGGTAAAGTGGTGGGCTGGATCTTCACGTACGAGGAAAAAGGAAAACGCATGAAGGCGTAAGACATACGCCTTTCGCCAAAAAAACATTACCACACAACCAAGTAACTACGGACTTGAAAATGAAACGCATCGGTATACTTACAGGCGGCGGCGACGTCCCCGGACTAAACCCATGTATCAAGGCGGCGGTGTTTCATGCGGAGGATGCGGGATATGAGATTGTTGGCATCCGGCGCGGGTGGGGCGGCCTGCTCAACTACGATCCTGCCCATCGTAAGGAATCGGCCAACTACATCCTTCCGCTCAACAAAGGAAATACGCGAACGATTGATCGTTCAGGAGGAACATTCCTCCACACGTCCCGCACAAATCCATCGAATGTGAGTGCATCAGAGGTTCCGGAATTCCTGCGCGATCCAAAGCACGCGGAGTTGAGTTCTGGAACAAAACTCGACTTCACACCTCATATTCTCCGGACACTTGATGCACTCAACATCGGTTGCCTGATTACCATCGGTGGCGATGATACACTGAGTTACGGTCTTCGCCTGCACCAGGAAGGTTTCCCAGTCGTCGCCATCCCAAAAACGATGGATAACGATGTTTTTGGCACTGATTTCTGCATTGGATTCTCAACGGCCATCACACGCAGCGTGAACTTTATTACCGACCTCAGAACTTCAGCGGGATCCCATGAACGGATCGCCATCGTTGAATTGTTCGGGCGCAATTCCGGAGAGACGTCACTCATTTCGGCTTACCTTGCGGGCGTGGACCGCGCCATTATTTCAGAAGTGCACTTCGATCCGGAAAGACTTGCAGGACTTTTGATGGAAGACAAACGCAACAACCCCAGCAACTACGCAATCATGACTATTTCCGAGGGGGCCCAGATGGTTGGTGGCAAGATCGTCGAGTATGGACAGATGGATGCCTATGGCCACATGAAACTTGGCGGGATTGGCGTGATCACAGGCGAGGCAATCCAGAAAATCACCGGAAACCATATCATCTATCAGCAGGTCGCGTACCTTATGCGCAGCGGCGAACCCGATGCTCTTGATCGCATGGTTGCAATCAGTTATGCAAACCTTGCGACGGATCTCATTATCAAACGCCAGTTTGGAACACTGGTTGCCCTGCGTGAAGGTAAATACGCGGTTGTCCCCCTCGAAACCATCTCCCTCGGGAAAAAGACTGTCGACGTCAAGGAATTGTACGATTCTGATCGATACTGTCCTAGGGTTTCCAACATGCTCGGCAAGCCAATGTTCCTCTATTGAACGGAGAGAACGGTTCTGTTCATCTTAGAATTAGTTTTCCCGACT
>JBGPGQ010000120.1:0-8821 GCA_041483995.1 Bacteroidota bacterium | reverse complement strand
TTGATTGATCTCCTGCATCAATGCGACAGGGTCAATCACGACGCCGTTCCCAATAACACATGTGATATGTTGGTGGAAGATTCCGGAAGGAATCAGGTGGAGAACAAATTCCTTGTTGCCAATACAGACTGTATGCCCGGCATTTGCGCCGCCCTGGTAGCGTGCGACAATATCGGCATGCTCTGAAAGCATGTCCACAATTTTACCTTTTCCCTCATCGCCCCACTGGGCGCCGACAATCACATGGACTGGCATAGAATTCTTGCAGGATGGGCGGGAGCAAAAAAAATCTCCGCTTCTTCAATTGTTTGAAGAAAGGTCGGAGAAATGATGTTCAGATGCAATTATTTTTTGAAGCTTGTGACGGCCTCTTGAACCGACCTGTAGCTTTCGAAGATGGGTGTAAGTTTCGTAATCTTGATGACCGCTGCAATCTTCTCGGATGTGTTTGCAAGTTTCAAAGTGCCGCCGGCGTTCTTCATCGCGGTGAGACTGCCGATAAGCAGACCCAACCCGGAACTATTCATGAACTCAACGCCACTCAGGTCAACCACCACCTGTTTTTTTCCAGCTTCGATAAGTTCGTGGAGTTTCGTGTTCAATGTCGCGGCATCTGGTCCACCCATAAGGTTCCCGGCGACTTCAATAACTGTTACGTTTCCGTGCTGAACAGTCTTGAATTTCATAACGGCTCTCCCCTCCAGGAATTAGTCGATGAGCTGCGCTTTTTTCTTTCCGCGAATTGACCACTCCACCACAATGGCGCTTGCGATGTATATCGAGGAGTAGGTTCCCGTGACAATGCCAATGACAAGCGCAAACGAGAACCCCCTGTTTACTTCGCCACCGAACACCAGCAATACAACGAGGACAATGAATATTGTGCTGGATGTAATAATGGTCCGGCTGAGTGTTTCATTCAAGCTCTTGTTAATAACTTCGATAAGACCCATGCTGCGGAAGATTTTTTGGTTTTCCCTAATACGGTCGAAGATAACGACGGTGTCGTTTACCGAAAGACCAACCAGTGTCAAGAACGCGGCAATCATGTTCTGCGAGATCTCAAGATTGAATTGAGGTGTCAGGCCATCAAAGATCGAGACCAGTCCAAGGGTGACGAGAACATCATGGAACAAAGCAACGACGGCGCCGACGCCGTAAATGAACTTGAATCGAAATGCCACGTACAAACATATGGCAGCAAGCGATGCAATAACGGCGTATGCTGCGTCCCGACGCAACTCCGCACCGACCTTAGGACCGATCTTGTCTTCCTTGAGCACGGTGAATTGTTCATTGGGGAAATTGTCTTTCAGTCCCCCCCGAATTCGCTCGCCGATCGTGGTTCCTTCGCCTTGTTCAACTGTACGGATCAGCACATCTCTCTCGCTTCCGTAACTTTTGATCTCCGCTTTCCCAAACCCAATCTTGTCCATTGCAGAGCGTACATCCGCGATCTTCACGGGGTTTGTGAATTGGACAACCATCTCGGTGCCGCCGAGGAAATCGATTCCGTAATCGACACCCTTGATGAGCAGCGATATCATTCCAACGAGAATAACAGCGGAAGAAACTGTGTACCAGAGTTTCCGTTTGCCCATGAAGTCAATATTTGTCTTGCCGAAAGCTCGCATCTACGTTGTCTCCTACGCTCTCAACCGAAGTTGATTGCTGTGGCTGATTTTTCTGTTAAGATTTCAAAAATGACCCGCGTGATAAAAATTGCACTGAACATACTTACCACAATACCGATCATCAGCGTCAGTGCGAAGCCCTGCACCGGACCGGTTCCAAATTGGAAAAGAATGACTCCTGTTATGAATGTTGTGAGGTTGGAGTCAAATATTGCACTAAACGCTTTTTCGTAGCCCGCATCAATTGCAGCACGCAGAGTTTTCCCTGTAGCCATCTCTTCACGAATACGCTCATAGATTAGCACGTTTGCATCAACAGCAACGGCTAGGGTAAGAATGATGCCTGCAATACCGGGCAACGTGAGCGTTCCTTGAAACGATGCGAGGACGGCAAGCAGGAATATCATGCAGAACACAAGCGCAATGTCAGCGACCACTCCACCCGTCCTGTAATATATGAACATGAAGACGATGGTCAGTGCTGTTGCGAGGGCGGAGGAAAACAATCCGCTACGGATGGAGTCCTCACCGAGTGACGGTCCGACGGATCGTTGTTCAATAATCTCAACGGGTGCGGGAAGCGCGCCAGCCTTGAGAACGATTTCAAGAAGTTTTGCCTCTTCAATGTTTTCCATCCCCTCAATCTGTGAATGCCCGCCGCTGATCTTGCCCCGAACAACAGGCGCGGAGAAAACGCCGTTATCAAGGACAATGGCGATACGTTTGTTGATGTTTGCCCCGGTAATGCGAGCCCATTCGCGCGAGCCCTCGCTATTCATTTCCATTGTAACGATCGGCTGATTGTAGTTCGGATCGATGGTTGCTCGCGCATTCACTATTACACCACCCGTAAGTTCAGGTGTCTGTTTCACCGGATACAGTGTGTAGAACTTTCTGCCATCGCTTAGTGTACGAGCTTTCGCACTCCACACAAACTGCATGTCGCTTGGGATTTTTTGCTTGATTTCATCACGGTCCAGAATTCTGCGGACCTTGTCTCTGTTCTCTTCGGCAACAATTGCTTCTCCCGGGAACTGCTGCGGATTGACAACAGCAATCGCGAAGAAGGGGTGTTTCCGAGCAAACTCTTCGGTGCTCATTTCTCCCTCCGGCGTCGGGATCTTTGTTGAATCCGAACTTTTTGTTGCTGAGGCTGCACTGGTATCTGACGAATCCGAAGTTGTGGATGCGGCCAGTGCCTTATCAACTGTTTCCATCACCTTATAGGTGAGCTCCGGATCCTTCAGGAGCTTAAACTCAAGCAGAGCGGTTCCTTGCAACAGTTGGCGTACCTCTGCTTCCTTGGTGACGCCAGGCAGTTCAACAATAACGCGGGAACCGCCAAGTTTTTGTATCGAAGGTTCAGAAACGCCATATTGATCAACGCGGTTGCGTACAATTTCCATTGCGCGGTCAATGGCCTTCTTGGTCTCATCGTCGAGATAGGCATAGACCTCATCGTTTGTATCTCTCAAGTTTCTATAGTACCGGCTCAGCCTAATCTGTTTTTCTTCGAACTTCTTCCTCAACAAAAGTACAGCGGATTCTTCGGAGTGCTTTAGTTCTTCGCGCACTTCTTTTATTACCTGAACAAAGGCGTCATCCTTATTCTTTGCAAGGTCCTCAAGCAACCTGAGAACATTTACCTCAAGCACAACACGCATTCCCCCTTGCAAATCGAGCCCGAGCTTGATCCGCTTCAATCGGTTCTCACGGATCGCAGTTTCGTTTTGCTCAATGAATTGTAAACTATCCTGTCCTGAGAGACCCTTAAGGGTACGAGCTAGCTGGTAGTCCTTGTACGTTGGGTACAAAAAATAGATTGCCAACATCACGGTGATTCCAATGAAGATCAGTTTGGTTCGATTTTTTCGCACTACAAACCTCCGAAGTGAAACGTACGGGAAAAGATTGTGGCAGGAACTTGCATTCTGGATTTTGAGCCTTCAAATATAAACCAACATGCTGAGAAAGTCAAATAAAAAACATTGCTTTTGCTGCAATCTTCAACTATATTTAGACGCGAGCGTTCCATTCCTTTTCATCCCAGTGGAGGTTGTTTCATCATATGCCTATAATGACCCGCATGCGGGACAGCATGCCAGTTATCCTTTTCGGTCTTCTCATCGCATTTCTCATCATGATCATTTTTGAATGGGGAATGGACTATCTCGGTCTTCGTTCCGGACGCGGGGAAGTCGTTGGCCAAATCAATGGCAAAAAGATCGGCTACAAAGAGTTCAGTGAATTGTTGAAGAACTATACTGAGAACCAGAAAAAGCAAACCGGGGTTGAGCCGGACGATGCTGCACTTAAGCAGGCTCGTGATCAGGTGTGGCAAAGTTTGATAACCCAACACTTGATTGATGAAGAAATCAAACGCTTGGGTATCACTGTCACTGATCAGGAACTTATCGACTGGGTACGTGGCGATAACCCGCCTGAAGACTTGCGGAGGAATTTTGTCGATTCGACCGGACAGTTCCGGAAGGATCTTTATGAACAGTTTCTCGGTAACCCCAATCAGTTTGTTCGTGATCCCGAGGGGGCGAATCCTAACTACGGTACGAAGTGGCTCGCCGATTACGAAAAGAGTCTGAAGCAACGCCGCAGCCAGGAAAAATTGCAGAGCCTTGTTCTTGCCTCTGTTCGCGTGGGCGAGGTCGAGCTACGTCATCGTTTTCTTGATCAACAGCAAAAAATTGAAGCGCTCTACGCCTTGCTCGATCCCAATGTATTTGTAAAAGATTCAGATGTGCAGGTAACAGACACTGATCTGCGTGAGTACTATACGGAGAACATGGAGCAATATAAGTTTGAGTCAACACGAAAACTCAAGTTTGTGCAGTTCATGGAGGTCGCATCCGCCGAAGACTCCGCAGCCAGAAAGAAGGAAATTGAAGATGCCGCAAGCAAAGCAAGAAGCGGAATGGATTTTCTGGAACTTGTCTCGACATATTCTGAAAAACCGGATAGCGGAGCATTTTTCAAACATGGAGAAATCGCTGGCGAGCTTGAGAGCATGGTTTTTGCCGCCAAAGTTGGAGATATCATTGGTCCGCTTCAACAGAGTGACGGATTCCATCTGATCAAGGTACTGGGTGAAAGGACCTCGAATACGGAATTCGTTCATGCGAGCCACATCCTTTTCTCTCCTTCAGGCCAGCCGGATTCCAATGCTATCAAGGCGACCGCACAGCGTGTGGCAAAGGAAGCCAGACAGGGGAAAAACTTTACCGACCTCGCGCGTCAATATTCCAAGGATCCGGGGTCTGCGCAGCGTGGTGGAGATCTGGGTTGGTTTGGCAAGGGTCGAATGGTGAAACAGTTTGAAGAGGCTGCGTTCAAGGCGAAACCGGGCGAAATTGTAGGCCCAATACGCTCGCAGTTCGGTCTTCATATTATCAAAGTGCATGCACGTGACGCTCGTGAGGTAAAAATCGCGAGCATCATCATATCGGTGCAACCCGGTTCTCAGACAAGAAGTGATATTGCTGAGCGAGCGAAGGACTTTGCGTACAACGCAAAAGAGTCTCAGTTTGAAAAAGAGGCTCAGTCAAGTGGCTTTGCCGTCAAAGAAGCACAGATACAAGAGAAGGGTGGTGTTATCCCTGGAATTGGCCTCTTGGAAAGCGCAACCCGTTGGGCCTTCAAGAACAAGGTTGGATCGGTAAGTGAACCGTATACCATCCCGAATGGCTCCGTAGTCTTTTCAATTTCTGAAGCAAAGAACGCGGGGGTTAAATCTTTCGACGAAGTGAAAGAAACGTTCCGCCCTGCTGTACTCAGAAAAATGAAAACAGAGAAAGTAAAAACAATCGCTGCAGAGCTGAAAGCCAAACTGTCCCCTGCGGATAGTCTGACAAAACTCTCGCAGTTGAATCCTGCAGTACCCGTACAGCGAACGGGTGTCTTTACTCCTGGAGGTGCGATCCCTGGAATCGGACGCGACCAGAACTTCGTGGGGGCTGTTTCAGCGTTGCCCGTTGGGAAAATCTCGGACCCTGTTGTGGGCGCCCGGGGTGTTTTTCTGATTCAGACGGTGTCGAGATCCGAATTTGATTCCACGGCGTTTGCTTCCCAAAAGGAGACCCTGCGTACTCAGATATTGCAGGACAAGCGGAATAAGTTCCTCACGGCGTGGCTTGACAAGCTGAAAGAAGATGCGACGATTGAGGACGATAGGGACAATTTTTTCCGCTGAGATGTGTACTTTGTGAGGTTGGAGAATATGAGAAAAAGCGGTCTTTTGTATTTGTTGGCTCTTTTTCCCCTGCTGACTCCACGACTCAATGCTGAAGATCGTTCGTTTTCCGTTGTGCCCAAAGGTAACTTCACCACCGGCTCACAGCTTTTTCCTTTCCCCAATTCATCCAACCCTTTCGATCGAGCCAGCTTCATTGCTATTGAAGATTTTTTTGGTGTGGGTCTGGAGGTCAAGTACCAGATTCCGGAAACAAACATCGCATTGGGTATCTCTGCTGACTATATCCGAACAACAACATCCTTTACAAAACGACCGTCATTATCACTTACAATTCCTGTAGAAGACGGCTATCGGGTAATCCCTGTGGAATTCACAGCGTACTTCCTGATTCCGGTTTCAGGTCCGACGTGGGGTGTGTATATGGGTGGTGGAATGGGCGCGTACTTTGGCAACCGGATTTATCGCTACGCCAACGTTGAGGCGCGTTCAACTGATATTGGACATGGATTCGGAATCCATGTATTGGGAGGAGTCAGCTACCGAATAACAGAATGGTTCTCAGTCAACGCGGAGATGAAATTTCGCGACCTGCAATTTCGAACAAGCAATGCATTTGCCGCATCTGAGACAGTTTTTCAAAATCGGGTAATCACGCTAAGCCAGCCGGGAGAATCACGAGTACATACGGATGGAATGATTTTTCAAATTGGGACTGCTTTCTCCTTTTGAAACACACCGTGAATCGAGATACTCCAACTCTGCTGTTCACTCATCCGCTCGCAAGCGCACCAGTTCTTCATCAACCCCCAAATTCACATCAACTCTATCGAGAATTGTCATCACGGTACGATGTGGTAGAGTCGGAAATTGTGGTCGGCGACTCTGATTTTGCAATACTCCGCGTACAAGATACAAATGTCCTCCTCGACAGAATCGACGCCGCACGATTTGCCATCGACGAACGGCTTCCATATTGGGCTGATCTCTGGCTTTCCTCAATTGCTTTGGCACGGTACTGCCTTGAGGAATCCCACATGCGAGGCACGAATGTGTTGGAGTTGGGCTGCGGTCTTGGTCTTGCCGGGATTGCCGCTGCGAAGGCAGGTGCTGTAGTTACCCAGACTGACTATGAACTTGATGCGCTGCAGTTTTGCCGGTACAATGCTATGCGGAATCTTTCCGATGATCAGGGCGCTTCGCAGGTGGTCCATTTGGACTGGCGAAATCCGGAACCCATCGGCGTATTTGATGTAATCATCGCTTCCGATATTATATATGAGAGAAAGAACTTTCACGCTATTCTCACGACACTTATACAATTGCTCCATCCGGAAGGATGTGCAGTTCTTACGGATCCGGGTCGCTCTACGGCAGAAGATTTTCTATCAACTGCCACCGAATATGACTATGCAATCGCAACAACTTCGCAAGATGTGAAGATGGGTGCGAAGACAGGTGTGATACGACAGCATATACTCAGTAGATCCCGTGGGTAAGGCCGGGTGACATGACTGACTCTAGAGCGCGGAACGAGCGCATCTACTTGACGGGATTTATGGGGAGTGGGAAAAGTACCATAGGCCCGATTCTTGCCAATACCATTGGGTATCAATTTGTTGATATTGACCGCGCTATTGAAAAATCAGCAGGAAAAAGTGTCAATGAAATTTTTCTTGAACGGGGTGAGGATCACTTCCGTTTGCTGGAACGCGAGTTGCTTGCCGGACTGAATGCAGTACGTCATCACGTGATTTCACTCGGAGGCGGAACATTTGCCGATCCCGAAAATTGCAACACGATCAGCACCTCCGGGATTGTCGTCTATCTGAAGACCACGCCGGAACACATCTTCAAACGATTGCTCCATAAGAACGATCGCCCCGTACTCAAAAATGAAGCGGGAGAGCGTTTGAACGACGGACAGCTACATGCACGCATCGCTGAACTGTACAGGCAGCGCGAACCTTTCTACGCAAAGGCAGACATCGTCATACTCACCGGCGACAAGAAGGTCGGCATTACTGTCGACGAGATAGTGAGACAACTTTCTCCATTTCTGAAGTAAGAAAATGAACCGTCGCACGATTACCGTTGCATTGGGCGACCGCAGTTATCCTGTTTACGTCGGTGCGGAAACATTGAACACGCTCGGCGCTCACTGTTCACAGCATGGCATTCCAACGCGTGTTGTCGTTATTGCCGACAGGAATAGTGCTCGCGCTGCTCTGAAAGGTGCAGTTTCTTCACTCAATCAAGCGGGTTTCCAGACATCAACGATCTTAATGCCGCCCGGCGAACGACAGAAGAGTCTTTCGCGGGCTGGGGCGATTCACTCTGCAATGCTCAAGATGCAGATTCCAAGAAACGCAGCAGTGATCGCTCTTGGTGGAGGTGTTGTTGGCGATGTGGCAGGATTTGTCGCGTCAACGTATCGACGTGGTCTTCCCTTCATTCAATGTCCAACAACCCTTCTTTCCCAGGTTGACAGTTCCGTTGGAGGCAAGAATGGCGTCAACCATCCACTCAGCAAGAACGCCATCGGCACATTCCACCAACCTGTGTTTGTTTTTTCAGATGTTGGACTCCTTGGCACGCTTCCACGCAGGGAAGTTATTGCAGGGATCGGAGAAATATTGAAGTACCCCATTGTAAGTGACCCGGGATTGTTGGAATATTTGGAAAGCAATGTTGACAAACTTCTAGGTCTGGAACGTGAGACTGTTCTTGAGGTAGCTTCTCGGTGTCTGCAAATTAAGGCAACACTCGTTAGTCAGGACGAAAGAGAATTACTAAACAATAAGGGGAGAGTATTCCTCAATGTCGGCCACGCAGTTGGCCACGCATTGGAAACACTCTCACATTACACGCTCCGACATGGAGAAGCTGTCCTGCTTGGGATCATAGCGGAAGCGCATATTGCAGTTCGTCGTGAAGGTTTTTCAGAAAATGATTTTCAACGTATTGTTCGTTTTTATCATCG
>JBGPGQ010000119.1:0-8885 GCA_041483995.1 Bacteroidota bacterium | reverse complement strand
ATCTGAGATCGAGCGCAAGTTCGACGAGATTGTGGATTTCGCGGAAGTAGAGAAGTTCATTGATACTGCGGTGAAACACTATTCAAGTGGCATGTATCTCAGGCTGGCATTTGCGGTTGCTGCTCACTTGGAGCCCGAAATTCTTCTTGTTGACGAGGTGCTTGCAGTTGGCGATGTGGCATTTCAAAAAAAATGCCTCGGCAAAATGGGGGAAGTGGCACAAGCCGGCCGCACCGTTCTGTTTGTAAGCCATAACATGGGTGCCGTAACAGGGCTTTGCAAGAGAGCGATATGGATTGATGGAGGAACTGTGGTTGAGGACGGACCCGTCGATGAGGTAACACAAAGATACTTGCAGATACTTGCGAAGAACTCCTTCAACTATGATAACAAAAACTTTGGTTTGGGTATCGAGCGTGTAGTGTTGAAGAATTCGAAAGGAGATACTACATCGTTATTCTGTCCTGGCGAAGACCTCATCGTCGAGATATGGTTTAATGCAACAAAGAGAATTGAGAAACCCTACATATGGTTGAAGGTGGAAAGTCTTCGTGGCCCTTGTTTTTCCGCAAACATGTTGCTGGATGGACACAGGCCCGAAGCTTTTGACGGAAGAGGGTGCCTGACATGCAGGTTCAAGGCTATTCCCCTGTTACCACAAAGCTATACGATTATCATGGCGGTACGAACAAACAAGAGGGAAGCGATTGTAGCTCCGCAAGATGTTGCTTCCTTCAGCGTAGCGGCGGACTTGGGTGAGTATGGCTTCAGGGGATTGCACCAGACCATGGCGGCCGGTTCTACATCTGTTATTGTTCCCTATGAATGGATCTTACCAGACGGTTCGACCGTTTCGGTTGATCTGGAGATCAAGGAAACGGTCGATCGGTTACCTCAGTCGAACACCGTGGAATAGTTGTGGTACAACCCGATAGTAAAAAGAATGTATGCATTGCTATTATCCCCGCTCGAGGAGGATCCAAACGAATACCAGGAAAGAATGTGCGATTGTTTTTTGGCAAGCCATTGATTGCATATACAATTGAAGCTGCAACTGAAAGCGGCGTGTTTGAACGTATTATCGTGAGTACTGATGATCAAGCAATTGCCGAGACTGCTCATCAGTATGGGGCTGAAATCCCTTTTATGCGCGATGCCAGTCTTTCCGACGATATGACACCTGTTTCGTTGGCTAGTGTTGATGCATTGCATCGAGTTGATCCTGGCGGAGTTCAGTATCAATATATTGCACAGTTAATGGCAAATTGTCCGCTGAGGACAGCCGATGATATTCGTATTAGCTACAAACAGTTTGTTGGTGATAATGTCGAATCGCAAATCTCGGTGACGCGCTACGGTTGGCAGAACCCGTGGTGGGCCATGCGTAGAACTGCAACGAATGAATTGCGACCTCTCTTCGAACGTGAGATCGTTCAGCGTAGTCAGGACCTTCCTGATGTCTTCTGCCCGACAGGGTGTGTATGGTGGGCAAAGACGTCAGCATTGCGACGAGAGAAGACATTCCATATGGCGAAACGAACAGGCTGGGAAATTCCGTGGCAGCGAGCAGTCGATATCGACACAGAGGAAGATTGGGCAATGGCTGAACTGCTCAAGCATCTTTCCACAACCAATAAGCAAATCCATGGGTGATCGGTTGGCCGTCTATACTACTGTGTATCCAGCCATGGAGAAATATTTGACCGAATGGTACAAATCAGTTCAGATGCAAACGGATGACAACTTCGATCTATGGATCAGTCTGGATATGCTGAGCGTTTCCCGCGTGGTTTCGTTGCTGGGTGTCGAGCCTCGGGCAACGTGGGTTATAGCTGCAGAAGGCGATTCTCCTGCACAAGTCCGTGAGAGAGCGATCAAGCAAATGATCGATCAGTATCCGGCCGTCATCTTTGTTGACAGCGATGATCTCCTCCATCCGTCAAGGGTTGAATCAGCCCGACGCGCAATCGCGAAGCACGACGTCGCAGGCTGTGCGTTGAACATAATGGATGAACAAGGAAATGATCTCGGTGTGGTATTCGGTCCTGAGGCAGGCGAAGATGCAACTGGCATGTTGCCGAGGCATAACGTTTTTGGTCTATCCAACACAGCGTATCGATCTGTAGTTCTTCGCAAATGTCTGCCAGTGATGAAAGAGTGTTTATTGATTGATTGGCTCTTTGCAACACGCGCATGGATGATGGATGCGAAGATGTGGTTCGACCCTGTTCCCCGTATGTCGTATCGCCAGTATTCCACAAACGTGGCGCGAGTGCTCTACCCGTTCAGTGCCAGCGATGTCATGAAAGCTACAGAACGAGTACGGATTCACTATACATGTGTGCTGGCCGACGAGAGCAAACTTGCATTGGATCGGAAACATCTGATCAAGGATGCTTCCACTCGTGTGGAGCAGTTCTATCAATCTATTTACAGTTCAAGTGTTACACTTGATAAGTATGTTACACAATTGAATCAACTTCCGCCGCGTTATGTATGGTGGTGGTCAGTTGCAAACCCCGCTTTGGAGGATACGTGGAAAAACTAAGCATCGGCACTCGACTGGTTGGACCTGGTGAGCTACCATATATCATTGCAGAGATAGGAGCAAATCACAACGGCGATATGGACCTTTGCAAGAAACATATCGATGCAGCCAAGGAGTCTGGTGCTGATGCAGTTAAGTTCCAATCCTGGTCATCCTCGTCGCTCATTTCAAAAGCGGAATACGCTCGCAATACCAAGTATTCAACAGGGGGCAAGCCGCTTCCATCTCTCAAGGAAGCTGTGGAGCAGTATCAGCTTTCAGCCGAACAACATCGGGATATTGCTGCATATTGCCGAAAACAAAAAGTGACTTTCTTTTCAAGTTGCTTTTCAAAGGCCGAAGTTGATATGCTGGAATCTTTACAAGTTCCCGCGTACAAAATAGCATCAATGGATGTTAATTACCCGACATTACTGGAGTACGTCGCACATACGCGCAAACCGGTTATTCTCTCCACTGGGCTGGCGACACTTGGAGAAGTTGAGGCAGCTCTCAATGTGTTGCAGAGGGCGGGGTCAGGGCCTGTGGCGCTGTTACATTGTGTGTCGATCTATCCTTCGCCACCGGAAATCGTTCACTTACAGAATATCGTGACACTACAACGAGCATTCAATGTGCCGGTTGGCTACAGCGATCATGCTTTGGGCACCTCGGTTGCACTTGCTTCTGTTGCATTGGGAGCGTGCATCATTGAAAAGCACTTCACTGTCGATAGGAACTTGGAGGGATGGGATCATGCAATATCGTCGGATCCAGATGAGATGCGGTCACTCGTGAATGAAAGCAAGAACGTGTTTCACGCTTTGGGAAGTCCCGTAAGAATTATCAATGAATCGCAAATGGAAAAGCGGAAGGCATTTCGACGAAGACTTGTTGTTACGCGGGCGAAGAAGAAGGGTGAAGCTCTTACAACTGCTGATGTTGACTTCAAGCGACCCGGAACCGGTATCAGGCCGGATGAATTGTCCTATGTTGTCGGCCGAACGCTAAGACGGGATGTTGCAGCAGAAGATGAAATTGAATGGACCGATTTAGCTTAGAATGTCTAGAAATATGAACTCACTGCGCATTTTAATATTCGGCGATGGTGCCTGGGCATCCAAAAGTTTGGTACGATTGCAGGAAACTGGACATAGGATTATGGGGGTTGTTATTCGCACACACAGCTCTGATGCGTCGTTGGAAGATGCTGCACGCCAGTTGCGCGTTCCGATCTTCCAGCCACACAATGTCAATGCATCCGAATTTGTTACAACCGTAAGTTCCATGGGGTCTGATCTGAATCTCTCCATTTCTTATAATCAGATACTGCGTCTGCCGATTCTGAGTACGGCCCGGCTGGGTTTTGTGAATTTTCACGCAGGAAAATTGCCGGCATATCGCGGGAGAAACGTCATCAATTGGGCAATCATCAACGGTGAACGTGAAATAGGTCTGACTGCCCATTATGTAAATGAACAGATCGATTGTGGCGACATAATTCTCCAGAAAACCCTTCCCATTTCCTGGACAGACACCTACGGCATTGTACTGGATCGAGTAGTGGGGGCTTTCCCCGACCTGGTGGCAGAAACCGTCGACCGTATTGCAAGCGAAACCGTCAAACCCATTAAGCAATCTGATCTGTCCGGAACATATTTCGGTGGTCGTGAAAATGGAGATGAGTGGCTTGACTGGTCAGATTCGAGTTCCAACCTTCACAACAAAATCCGTGGAATTACCCGCCCCGGCCCCGGCGCGCGTACACTGTTAGGCGACAAGGAAATCGTCGTCTGGGAAGCCTTTTGCGATACCACCTGGCCCAAGTACATCGCGACTCCTGGTCAGATTGTTGGTCGACAAAAGGACGGCGTATTTATTAAAACAGGAGATTCAACACTACTTGTTCGTAACGTTCAGGTGAATGGCGGAGACTGCGAAATTCCGCGTTGGCCAATCGGTACACGACTTGGGCTTAATCAATTGGCGCATTTACGATCGCTGATGGAACGTGTGAAACGTTTGGAATTGGAACTCATTCAAAAAGGGTCTTCATGATGGATACAGTGATGACAGACCGTCTGAAGAACTCAATCATTTCTCCTCAAGCAACCATTGCAGAGGCAATTGCCGTGCTTGACAAAGCAGGAACTGGCGCGTTGATGCTTTCCGAGCAGGGGGGAATACTCTGTGGACTTTTGACTGATGGAGACATTCGAAGGGCCGTGTTACGCTCGCAAGCCCTTGATCTCGCGTGTAGCACAATTGCAAATCGTACACCGGTTGTTGTGCCACCCACCGCGACAAAGACAGAGATGTTGCACATCATGAACACGCGTGATATCAACCACCTTCCGGTGGTCGATGCAGATGGGCGTATTGTGAATTTCGTACTGAGAAAAGATCTGGTGACCGAAGAGCAACTCGAGCTCTCGGCAGTGATTATGGCTGGAGGATTCGGGAAAAGGCTTCTGCCATTGACAGAACAAACTCCCAAACCCATGCTGCCGGTAGGAGACCGACCGTTGTTGGAGTTTTCCATCGAACAATTGCGCAAAGCTGGAATTCGTCGCGTGAACGTGACAACGCACTATCTCCCCGATAAAATCATCGATCATTTTGGCGATGGCAGCGGGTTTGGCGTTGATTTGAATTACACGACCGAAGATCATCCTTTGGGAACAGCCGGTGGCTTGAAGTTGATGCCGGCTCTTGACGGGACGATGCTCGTCATCAACGGGGATATTCTGACAGGGGTTTCATTCCAGAAAATCCTCGCCTATCATCGTGAGCACAAAGCCGATATTACGGTTGGCGTTCGCCGGTACGAAGTACAGGTACCGTACGGAGTTATCGAGTGCGTTGGTGAACGCGTGGTGAGGCTGACAGAAAAACCACAACTTAATTTTCTCATCAATGCCGGTCTTTATTTACTTGAGCCCTCTGTCTATCGCTATATTCCCGATGGGAGACGGTTTGATATGACTGACTTGATAGAACGCCTGATTCAGGAAGGCCGTCCTGTAGTCAGTTTCCCGATTGTGGAATACTGGCTCGACGTTGGTCGACATGCAGATTATGAAAAAGCTCAGGAGGATGTGAAGAGTGGAAAGCTCTAAAATGAATATTCTTGTTACTGGAGGTGCTGGATACGTCGGTTCGACATTGGTTCCGATGCTATTGGCAAAAGGATATCGCGTGCGTGTGCTCGACAGTTTGTTACATGGCGGTGGCGAATCGTTACTGGGGGTCTGGGGACATCCAGCATTTGAATTCAGGCGCGGTGACCTCAGAGAGAATGAAGTCGTTCGTTCTGCTGTTTCAGGAATGGATGCCGTTGTTCACCTGGCGGCCATTGTGGGAGATCCGGCGTGTTCTCGTGAACCCGAGCATGCCCGTGCGGTGAACCTTGATGCTTCGCTCATCCTTCTTCAAGAGAGCCGGAAGGCAGGCGTCAAACGCTTTGTCTTTGCTTCAACCTGTAGTAATTATGGAAGAATGAGCGACCCGAATGTGCTTGTCGATGAAGCTTCGATGCTGCAACCGGTTTCTCTCTATGCTGAGACAAAGGTTGGCGTTGAACGCGCTCTCCTTGATCCATCACTTACAAGCGGACTGTGTGCGACCCCTCTCCGTTTTGCCACTGTCTTTGGAGTGTCGCCGCGTATGAGGTTTGATTTGACGGTGAACGAGTTTACCCTGGAGATGCTTACCAAGAAACGTCTGGTGGTTTTTGGTGAGCAATTCTGGCGTCCGTATATTCACGTGAAAGATGCGGCCCGGGGAATCCAGCTTGTAATAGAATCTCCTGTTGAAAAAGTCCGCGGACAGGTCTTTAACGTGGGCTCAACAGATCAGAACTATCAAAAACAACAATTGGTTGAACTGCTTCGCCCTCACGCACCGGACGCGATTGTCGAGTTCGTGCACAAGCAGGAAGATCCTCGTGATTACCGCGTTTCGTTTGCCAAGATTAAGAATGTGCTGGGGTTTACCCTTACACGTACGGTACAGGAAGGAATTGACGAAGTGGCAAGGTTGGTGAAGGCGAATATTGTGCAGGATTTCGACGATGCAAAATATCGAAATTGATGTGGAGATTAAAATGGGGAGAGAAATGAAAAGTGTTCACGATATACTATGTTGCTGGTTAGGGTCACAGCGATGATAGCTATTCCTAAATTATCCGTAAAGCATTTGCGGTTCTTCTTTGGAATATCAGCTTTCGCGCTGGGAGTCTTGCAGGCGTGGTTGAATCGGCATGATATTATTGCAGATGGGCTCTCGTATTTGGATATGGGAGATGCGTTCGTTCGTGGTGACTGGGGAATGGCATTCAACTCAATTTGGAGTCCGCTGTATCCTTGGATGCTCGGCGTTGCAATCAAAGTTCTGGGACCATCACCGTTTTGGGAATCATCGGTTATACAGCTTGTTGATTTGATAATTTACGCCGCCAGTATTTGCTGTTTTGATTTCTTCCTCCGGCAACTAAACAGCTACATCAAAGAAGAAGCTTCCTCAACGAGTAATATTGCGCCAATACCAGAGTATCTGCTTATAACCGCAGGGTACATTTTGTTCATCTGGTCTTCCACAAAGCTGATTGGCATTCATACAACAACACCAGATTTGATGTTGACGGGGTTTATCTTTGCAGCATTTGGGATTTTGGTCCGCATCCGAAGAGGTGCTACAAGCTGGTCATCGTTTGTTGTACTTGGTCTTGTTCTTGGGCTCGGTTATTGGGCGAAAGCACCGATGTTTCTTTTTGCTTTTGTGTTTATGGTGGTTGCAATGTTGCTGGTCGGTCATCTTCGCAAAGGAATGCAACGTGCTGCCATTGCTCTTGCAGTGTTTCTGGTGATTGTTGCTCCACTTATTATGGTGCTCTCGATTTCCAACCATCGCCTAACATTCGGTAGTAGCGGTCCATACAACTATGCGCGTACGGTCAACAGCGTTGCGATTCCTGTGCATTGGCAGGGAGGTCCTTCGGGGCTTGGAACGCCGCTCCACCCTACGCGGAAAGTATTTGATAAGCCAGTGGTCTATGAATTTGGAACTCCCATTGGTGGGACGTATCCGATCTGGCAAGACCCTTATTATTGGTATGATGGTATCACACCTCATTTTGATATGAAGGGGCAGTTACGCGTTCTGAGCAAAAGTGTACAAACGCATGCCAGCGTTTTTGGAGACATGGATTTTACAATACTGTTTTGCTTCCTCTTGCTCGCTTATCTCGGTGGCAGAAAGTGGGAGTTCGCAAAGGATTTCTCAAAACAATGGTTTTTACTTATTCCTCCAATCGTTGCTTTGTTTATGTATTCCCTACTCTTTGTGTCCCCAAGATACGTCGGCGCGTTTGCTGTTGTGACTGTGCTTGCAATATTTTCAAGCCTCCGGTTGCCGCAATCGAGTATGGTGGAGAGAGTTTGCAAGGGAATGGCTGTTTTGATCGCGTTGTTCTGGTTTGGCTCGTTGGGAACAAAAGAATTTGACAACGGTCGTTCAGCGTTTGGAGCAACCCGTTCCGTGATTACTTCCTTGCGGTTGCAGATGGCAGACTCGTCTGATTATACTCACTGGCAAGTTGCGAAAGCGTTGAAAAATATGGGAGCGAAGGAGAACGACAAGGTTGCGTATATTGGCGAATCCTATCATTTCTATTGGGCGCGATTGGCCGGTGTTCAGATTGTTGCCGAGATACGGCAATTCAACACTCAGGGTGCTCCAACATCGTGGGCGGATGATTCTGTCCTTGCAGAATTGCGTTCGGCGCGATCCCGCCATGTAGATATTTTCTGGAATGCTGATTCGCTTATCAGGGCGAGAATAATGAAAACATTCGCTCACGTGGGTGTTAGTGTGGTTGTTGTCGACTCAATTCCGACGGCTGCATCATCTGTCGGGTGGCAGCGTGTGCCCAATACGAGTTACTATCTCTACAGCTTGTCGGGCATGTAAGAACAAATGAAATACGAGAAAGGAACATGACAACGTCTCAAGAATTCATCCCGCTTTCTGTGCCTGAACTTCGAGGAAATGAATGGAAATACATCAAAGAATGCCTCGATACGAACTGGGTCTCTGCTGTAGGTAAGTTTGTGGATCGTTTTGAGCGAGCTGCTGCGGATGCACTTGGAGCAGAGCATGCTGTTGCCACGGTGAATGGTACGGCTGCTCTTCATATCGCTCTTCAGGTTGCCCGTATCAAGCCGGGGGAAGAAGTGCTTGTATCAACTCTCACATTCATTGCTCCGGCGAATGCGATTCGATACGTTGGGGCATGGCCAACATTCATTGATGCCGAGCCTGAATATTGGCAGATGGATCCGGACAAGGTCGTGGATTT
>JBGPGQ010000118.1:0-8920 GCA_041483995.1 Bacteroidota bacterium | reverse complement strand
TGGAACCATAGGCAAGCTCAACCAGATTGAGGACCTGCAGCGAACTCGACGTGCTTTGACGGAGCAGATCGCTGGCGTACAACGTTCCCGGCAGGAAGTAAACGCAGAACATGATGCAATCCAGTTGAAATCATTCAGCGATGCGGTGAAAGCGATCGAAAAGGAAATGAGCAGCGTCGAAATGCGGATTGCACAGTTGGAGTTTGAAAAAAAGCGCGCCCTTGATATCATGTCAAAGAACAACGATGAGATATCTCGCGTAGCAATGGAAGCCGCGGAACTACTCACAACGATTGCCGACGCAGCTCCAGCTTTGGAAGGTTTGAAATCAGATAAGACAGAGGTCGAACACCGGGTTGGTGCTGCGACAATTGAATTGGAGTCGTTGGAAAATGAATGGAATGAACGGTCGGCACGCGTCAATGAGCTTGGTATTGCGGTTGTTACGGCTCGAGGGGAGTTACAGAATACGCACAACGATCGTAAGCGGGCAGAAGAAACAATTGCCGGAATTATCACCACGCTGGCAAGACTCGACGGTGACATACAACGAGCAGAGGAGGAGATCACATCTACCAATATTGCATGCGAAGAAAACTCTCAGGTTTTGATGGACATGCGAAACACTTTGGACGAGGTGGATCTGCGAAGAGCGAGCATCGAGGGGCAACTACACAATGTCCGCGAAGAAATTCACCGGATCGAGCTGAAAATCAAGGATGAACGCCGTTCCCATGATGACTCGCTAAAAGCTGTCCACGAGCTGGAATTGAAAATTGCCGATTTGAAATCGAAAGCAAACCACATACAAGCGCGGGCACTTGAGGAATTTGAGTACACGGTCGAGCTTAAATCATATCCCGAGGATGAGTTTGTCGATTTTGCCGCTCTGCGCGATGAGATTCAATCTCTGCGCGAGAAGATCAAATCACTTGGGAATATCAATTTTGCGGCATTTGAAGAATACACAACGGAAAAGGAAAGATTCGAGTTTCTTTCTTCGCAACGGAAGGACTTGATTGAGGCAGAGAAGACGCTTCTGGAAACCATCGAAGAAATCAACACAACGGCGCAAAACAAATTCCTTGGGACTTTTTCCCAGATACGGACCAACTTTATTGAGACCTTCAAAAGTCTCTTTGATCCCGGGGATGAATGCGATTTGAAACTTGAAGATGGCGTCGATCCGTTGGAAGCACGCATCGAAATTGTCGCAAAACCGCGCGGCAAGCGACCGACTACTATCGACCTGCTTTCGGGAGGTGAAAAAACCCTTACGGCAACTGCGTTGCTCTTTGCAATCTATCTTGTGAAGCCGAGCCCTTTCTGCATTCTTGATGAAGTGGATGCGCCGCTCGATGATGCAAATATCGACCGCTTTACGCGTATCCTGCGCAAATTCTCCAATAACACCCAGTTCATTGTTGTCACGCACAACAAAAGAACCATGGAAGCTGCAAGCGCCCTATATGGCGTCACCATGGAGGAAGAAGGTATCTCCAAGTTGGTGACAGTACGGTTCAACCAGGGCGCTGAGGTGAAATCGGCAGCACTGGTTTCCGGATAACAGCCCTCTTGCGAATGCCTCCTACCTTTGCAGCGGGAATATGCCACTGAAAGTGTTTGTTGATTTTGATGGAACCATCACCAACGAGGATGTCTGTAACGCGTTCTTCGCTCGTTTTGGTGGTTCTTCGTGTGAGGTAATTGTCCGTCAGTATCGCAACGGTACAATTGGGGCAACCGAGTGTTTTCGTCGGAAGATCGAAGCTGTTGGCTTGTTGAGAGACGATGAGGCTAAAAGTTTTTTCCGTGGCCAAAAGATCGACGAGAGCTTCAAGGATTTTGTTGCTTTCTGTAGAATGCACAACATTGAGTTCCACGTCGTCAGCGACGGATTGGATTATTATATCGAGGAAATACTAAGATCGTATTCTCTGGAAGGTATTTCATATTTTTCCAATCATATTGACGTTCAGTTTGAGGCCGGGTCGGGTTGGTCGCGACTTTCAACAAGTTTTCCTTACACCGATGCTGAGTGTACCAGATGTGCCTGCTGCAAACGTAACATCATGCTCACACAATCTGGTGAAGAAGACATCATAGTCTATGTTGGAAACTTAGATCCCTGTCCAGCTCAATATGCTGATGTCGTGTTTGCGCGGGAATCACTGCAGAGGTTTTGTCAAAAAGAAAATATTTCATTTTATTCCTATACCACATTTGCTGATGTTGTTCAGCGCTTTGAAATGCTTCTGGCAAAGAAGACACTCCGTACGCGAAGACGAGCAGAGTTGAGGCGACAAGAAGTATTTATAGGCGAATGAAGATAATGGGTTATGCAATCAGGAACTGACATTCGAGAGCTTCTTTTCAAGTACCGGAGCTATACGCCCATTCCATTCTTGATTGTTATGGTGGTTTTTGCAAGGCCGACTTCGATGAGTCTCATTGCGGGTGTGGTGCTTTTGCTTCTCGGCGAAGCTATTCGCTTTTGGGGAGTATCCATTGCTGGCAGTGAAACGCGCTATACCGGTGCGTTTGGAGGAAGTTCTTTGGTTACGACGGGCCCCTTTGCCTATGTTCGCAACCCGTTATATGTGGGTAATATCCTCATGTATATGGGTGTGGGAATTATGTCGATGGCGCTTTTTCCATGGTTGGTGGTTGCCGCCCTCTGCTGGTTCTGCATCCAATATTATTTGATTGTGACGAGAGAGGAAGAACATCTTGCAAAGAGCTTTGGAGCAGAGTACGATGAGTATCGGAAACATGTGAGGAGATTTCTCCCGAGTTTTTCGTCGTACCGAAATGCAACACCATCTCAAAAGGCTGTCGATTTCAAACGAGGCGTCCAGTCCGAGCAAAGAACATTCCAGGCGATAGTGCTTGTTACGTTGATGATTCTCGTAATATACCTCCTCCAGAGAAGTCAAGGCTGAACCAGATGCTCACCCGTGTGATGATGATTGCAGGTGAGGCATCGGGAGATCTTCACGGATCGGGTGTTGTCAGAGAATTGAAGAGGCGCCTCCCGGCTCTGGAAGTGTACGGCATCGGTGGGGACTGTATGAAACGTGAGGGGATGGAGTTGTTCTATCATGTGTCCGAACTTTCATTCATGGGATTTGCGGAAGTGCTGCGGAATATTCCGCTCATTCGATCAATTGAGCGGATGCTCGAAGCCGTTTTGGTCGATCGCAGACCGGATGTTTTGGTGTTAATCGATTTTCCCGGGTTTAACCTCCGTTTCGCGCGGAAAGCAAAGCGCCTTGGGATCAAAATCCTATACTACATCAGCCCACAAGTATGGGCGTGGAACATCGGTCGTATCAGGAAAATGAAAATGCTTGTGGATAGGATGAAAGTCGTTTTCCCGTTTGAAGTTTCAATGTACAGAGAGGCCGGTGTGGACGTGGAATTTGTGGGTCACCCGCTGGTTGAATCGGTCGAGTCTTCGACAAGCCGGACGGATTTTTTCTCTGCACATTCTCTCGACTCGGGAAGAAAGCTCCTGGCGCTTTTCCCTGGCAGTCGGAAACAGGAGATCGAGAAAATTCTACCCGTGGTTCTTCGTGCCGCACATGCAATGCAGCGGACACACAATGTACAGGTCGCCATTGGTGTGGCATCTACTCTTGGAACAAATTTCATCAAACAGTTTCTTGATAGTGCAATGCCAATCACGTTGATCGAAAATGCAACATACGATCTGATGCGTCGCGCGGATGCGGCAATTGTTACGTCCGGAACTGCCACGCTTGAAGCGGGGTGGTTGGGCACGCCTATGATTATCGTCTATAGAACTTCACCTGTGACGTTCTTTATGGGGCGCATGTTGGTTCACCTTCCTGATATTGGCCTTGCAAATATTGTTGCCGGGAAACGGGTTGTCCCTGAGCTTATCCAGCATGAGATGACGGAAACTAATATTGTGAGCGCGGTAAGCAGACTACTTGACGATGAATCGTACGCTCGTGCAATGAGATCTGAACTGTCAATTATCAAATCGAAGCTTGGCGTTCCCGGGGCATCCGCCCGTGTTGCCGAGGGGATCATTGCTCTTGCAGGAACCGCATGAACAGGTTGCGATCATATGTTGTGCTTCTTGCTGGGATTGTCTGGTTTGCCTGCGGTCCCGCCCCGAATACCACAAAGCCGTCAGAATCACGGGTGGTAGATCCGAAAGAAGAGTTTCTCAAGATCGGGCACCAATTCTACATTGACCAGAACTACGACAGTGCCGACGTGTATCTGATGAGGGCCTCTTCAATGGACCCTTCGTATATAGCGCCGCTCAATGAGCTTGCTCAAATGCACTATATGTTGGGGGTGCAACAACCGGGAGAAAAGAACCCGCAACGACTTCTGCACTTCAGGAAGGCTTTTGCGTATTTCGCTGCCGCCGAATCCCAAGGTTCAAAGGATGCCGAGATTTATGAAAGTCTCGGCGAGTTGAGCAATGCGCTTGATGATGACAAGGCGTTGGTGAAATATGCGAAGAAGAACGCCGACCTCTTTCCTTATGAACGCCAATACTTCAATTTGGGGTTTGCATATTTTCAAATCGGCGACTACCCAAACGTCATTAAGACGCAGAAGGAAGCAGTTGAGAAGTTCAAAGGGTCAACCTATATCGGAAGTTTCTATCGTCAGCTTGGGCGAGCCTACATGAAGATGGACCGACACCAGGTTGCTGAACGTACGTTTGATGCGGGATTGAATGCTGCCGATACTGTCATCGAAGAACAGAAAAAATCCGATGGCAATTTCAAATCCACAAAGGACTATCACCGTCTCGTGGATGATAAAATAGGGATGCTGATTTCCCTGAAGAGCCTGCATCAGATTTATCGGGCAACGGAGAAATTGCAGAAGGTCGAGCAGCGGTTGACGGAACTCGGCTATTCAAAATAGCATGCCGCTGCAGTGCAAACGGGCCATGTGACCATATGAAGTATTTGCTGTTACCGCTTTCATGGCTTTACGCATTGGTCATTGAAGCGCGCAACAAAACGTTTGATTGGGGGATAGTAAGGTCCGAGTCTGTTGATGTACCTGTTATTTCAGTCGGGAACATAACAACTGGAGGAACTGGAAAGACCCCCCTTGTTGAGTACATCGTCAAGCATTTTCAGAACAAAGGAAAGAACGTCGCGGTTATTGCACGCGGATATAAGCGGTCTTCTCGCGGTGTGGTGATTGTGTCTGATGGCTCAAGAGTACTTGTTGATGCCAACACTGGTGGTGATGAGCCTGTGCAAATTGCACACAAATTTCCGAAGGCAGTTGTTGTCGTTGGGGAACGCCGTGTTGAGGCGGCAAGAGTGACTATTGATCGATTCGCTCCCGATCTCATCATACTTGACGATGGCTTCCAACATCGCCACCTCCGCCGTGATTTGAACATAGTGGTCATGAGTGCGTCGAAAGATATTGTAGGAGAAAGTCTGCTGCCTTCAGGAAGCAAACGGGAGGGATTGAAGGCGTTACGGCGGGCTGACGTGGTGGCATTGTCTCGAGCCGATTCCTCAACCTCCGCTGGAGAGTGGTCAAACAAACTTCATCCCTGGTTTCGTGGACCGATTGTCATGTTTCAATATGTGACAGAAACATTCTGTCGTCCAATTCATCAGTTGCCGGTTTCCGCAAGCGCAATTGCTATGAAACCTGTACTTGCATTCAGCGGGATCGGCGACCACAAAGGATTTGTCCGCTCTCTGGAATCATCTGGATTCAATGTCAGGGACGATATCCGATTTCCAGACCATCATTCGTACACTTTTGATGACATGAAGAGAATCACATCAAACATGAAGGTGGCAAAAGCCGAAATCTGTGTAACGACTGAAAAGGATTCAATGCGCCTTCTTGCGAATGACGAAATCCGCGAAAAGGTGTTGAATGCATTGCCCGTGTACTATCCGAGGCTTACTGTTGAGATTTTGCATAATGCGGACGTTCTCAACACGATGCTCGATCGTGTTCTGGAAGGAAAAGCATCATGATCACGCTCGGCATCACAGACACAATGAGACCATCTCCAATATTTGAATATTATCCTGAATGGATACGGCGTTACGCCCCGGAGATTCAAATAGTAAAACTTTCATGCACACTTGATAATACCGATGAGCTTGAGCGATGCAACGGGCTTCTGCTCTCCGGTGGAGCAGATGTTCACCCGAAATTCTATCATCGGGATGATGTTCTGAAAGGTCTGGACGATGTGAACCTCCCGCGAGACAACTTTGAGTTTGCGACAATCAAAAAGGCCCTTGCAATGGAGATCCCGATTCTTGGAATTTGCAGAGGCATGCAACTGTTTAACGTTGCCTGTGGCGGTTCACTGATTCCTGATATTGAAAAGGCTGGATACCCAAGTCACAAGAAGGGACCGGATGGCAATAGAATGCACGCAATCGTTGTTGAAACGGCAAGCATGTTCCACTCAATTGTTGAATGCGTTACGGGAACCGTCAACACAAGTCATCATCAGGCTGTTGATATCCCTGCGTCTGATCTGCGGATAGCTGCACGATCAGGAGATGATATTGTTGAAGCAATGGAATGGCGCGATCCGCATGGGAAGTCATTCCTGTTGCTTGTCCAGTGGCACCCAGAACGTATGCAGGACGCCAACAATGTATTTTCCAGGAACGTCGCCGTTCGATTCATTCATGAGTTGCGGATGGGGGCGTCTGTGCCCAAGGCGTCATAATTGAAAGTACTCTCAAAACGAAATAATCATAAGGATAAAGAATGAAGAAGTACGTCTACATATTCGGAAAAGGGAAAGCTGACGGAGGTGCAGAAATGAAAGGCCTGCTCGGAGGCAAAGGAGCAAATCTTGCCGAGATGACAAACATCGGCCTGCCTGTGCCGGCAGGCTTTACGATTTCCACTGAAGTCTGTACTTACTATTATGCCAACAGGAGAACGTATCCAAAGTCGCTGGCGGGAGAAGTGAAGTCCGCCTTGAGAAAGGTTGAAAAGGCGATGAAGGCGACATTTGGTGACCCAAGGAATCCGCTTCTTGTGTCAGTGCGTTCAGGTGCTCGTGCATCTATGCCGGGAATGATGGATACGATTCTAAATCTCGGCATCAATGACGTTGTTGCGGAAGGGCTTGTAAAGAAGACAGGCAACCCACGCTTCGTGTACGATTCCTACCGCCGTTTCGTACAGATGTATGGGGATGTGGTTCTGGGACTGAAGCCGGTACACAAAGACGAAATTGATCCGTTCGAACGAATCATTGAGGACAAGAAAAAATCAAAGGGTGTGCATCTTGATACCGAGTTGACTGCAGAAGACTTGAAGGAACTCGTCTCGCTGTTCAAGAAAGCGATCAAGGAAAAAACGGGGCATGACTTTCCTCAGGAGCCGATAAAGCAGCTCTGGGGTGCCGTTGGTGCCGTGTTTGGATCGTGGAACAACGACCGGGCGATTGCCTACCGGAAGATGTACGACATCCCCGAATCGTGGGGTACGGCAGTGAACATACAATCCATGGTGTTTGGAAATATGGGCGATGATTCTGGCACCGGCGTTGCATTCACGCGCAACGCTGCGACTGGAGAGAACACCTTCTATGGTGAATACCTGATGAATGCGCAGGGTGAGGATGTGGTCGCGGGTACGCGCACACCACTTCCGATCTCCACGCTTGCCAAAGCGAACCCGAAAATCTACAAGCAGCTTGAAAAGATCAGGAACATTCTCGAGAAGCATTACCGGGATATGAACGACATTGAATTCACCATTCAACAGGGAGCACTGTACATGCTGCAGTGCCGTACCGGTAAACGGACTGCGTTCGCTGCCATCAAGATTGCAGTGGACATGGTTGGCGAGAAGCTCATCTCAGAAAAGGAGGCGTTGCAGAGGATTGAACCTGATCAACTCAATCAATTACTTCGCCCAGTGTTCGATACTGAGCAAAAAATGGCCGCCGTCAAGAGTGGACGTTTGCTTGCGAAAGGGTTAAATGCGGGCCCAGGTGCAGCAACAGGTCGCGTGGTTTTTAACGCCCCTGATGCGGAAGAGTGGAAGAAACGCGGCGAGCAGGTCATCCTCACACGTATTGAGACATCCCCCGAAGATATCAAAGGAATGGACGCGGCTGAGGGAATCCTCACAGCCCGGGGCGGCATGACGTCACATGCGGCACTTGTTGCACGCCAGATGGGCAAAGTTTGCGTTGCCGGCTGCTCGGCATTGGAGATCGACTACGGAACGCGCACGATGACCGTCAAAGACAAGGTCGTCCGGGAAGGCGACTGGATTTCGCTGGATGGGTCAACAGGTGAGGTTATTGTGGGGAAGGTTGCAACGAAGCCTTCCGAAGTGCTCCAGGTGCTCATTGGCCGGACACTCAATGCAAAAGATGCGCCCATCTATCAGCAATATTCAAAAATCATGTTGTGGGCGGACAAATATCGACGATTGAAAATCCGGACGAACGCCGATCAGCCTGACCAGGCCGCAAACGCTATTGCCTTCGGCGCTGAGGGAATTGGACTCTGCCGCACCGAACATATGTTCTTCGGTGAAGGAAAAATCGGTCCGATGCGCGAAATGATCCTCGCTGATACGGAACAAGAGCGACGGGCTGCTCTCGCGAAGTTGCTGCCACTGCAGCGCGCTGACTTCGAAGGGATTTTTGAAGCGATGAATGGCCGCCCGGTCACGATCCGCACTATTGACCCGCCGCTGCATGAGTTCGTTCCGCACGAGGAGCATTTACAGCGCGAACTTGCGACAGAAATCGGCCTCAGTTACGAGAAGGTGCATCATCGTGTGGAAAGCCTGCATGAGTTCAACCCGATGCTCGGTTTCCGTGGTTGCCGGTTGGGGATTATTTTCCCGGAGATTACGGAAATGCAGTCACGCGCAATTTTCGAAGCCGCGGCAAACG
>JBGPGQ010000117.1:0-9056 GCA_041483995.1 Bacteroidota bacterium | reverse complement strand
CTCCTTGTGTTGTAGTTTGATTCGTCAGTGAGCTGTTATGTCCGATTTTTCTTGTTCCGAGCGTGGATTCTCTTTGGAAAATAGAAAACGACATCCAGAAAATCAAGGAAAAATCTTGAAATCTTCACGGCTATTTGAGTAGTAGCATCCTTCGGACTTGGGTTCCTCCACCTGTTAGCAACCGGCAGAAGTAAGTTCCACTCGAATACGACTGTGCGTTCCATTGCGCGTAATGCCTGCCAGGACTGGCTATCCCGTTTGCTAGAGTTGCAACCACCTTTCCCATGATATCACATACTCTGAGTTCTATAGCTTGTTGTTTGGGAATAGTGTATTCGATCGAAGTGACCGGATTGAACGGGTTAGGGTAGTTTTGGCTGAGGCTAAATGTTTCAGGCAGGGGAGTGTCTTCCTTACGGTTTGTAACAGTGCTTCTCTTCACTTGAAATGCATCAACGCCGATAAAGTCTGAATTCGCGCCTCCTGGTCCGGCGGCAAAATGGAGATAGCGGAATGCAATATGGACGGTTGAATTTGGTGGAACAAGTCCTGTGAGCGAATATTGAAATCTTGTCCATCCGGTTTTCGGCACCTCATCATAGTCAAGCAAAAGGCTGAAGTCTGAAGCGTCGACTCCAGAGGTCGATACTCTGATCATGAGCGAATCGGGGTAATTTGTTGAAGGAGGTGGATTGAAAGCGGACCGTGCCCAGAATACAATCGAGTCGGCGTTCCCCGATTGTCCAACACCGAATATTCCCGGCGTGATCAAATAATCATCTAAATATGACCCATTCGAACGTTGGAAATTGTCCGCCGCAAATCCTGATCCTTCATACGGTAAGAAAGCTGAGATTGATGATCCTTGAAACCATGGAGGAAGCGCACCACCGTCCCGGTTGATGACAGACCAGCCTGAGGGGGGGAACGTTTGCTCGTTGAACGATTCCGAAAAGACAACGTTTGAATCGGGTACCACGAAAATCAAGCGGATTGTATCGTTATCCTGATTTGAATCAGTATTAAGAGATGTCCATGCAGTAAGAGAGTGTGTTCCCGCCAATGGGGAATTCCAAGTCAACGGGAGGGTGTCGCGGTCGTTCCGTGCAAGGACTTCAGTATTGTTTACTGGGAATTGCGGTTCAGCATCGATGAGCCAGTTGATCTGGTAGGTCGGCTCAGCAAACGTTCCGAAGTTTTGCACGATTGTATTGAATGTTGCCGGCTGGTTTATGCCGAAGAGCATTGGTTGAATGCCGGTGCTATTCGATGTCTGTTTGTGGGATCGTGGCAAATCCTCCATGCCTATGGGGTAGGGAATTTTGAAACTCCCATTCCCACTCAAGCTGGTAATTCCGATATCGTGAAACGAGGAATCAGCAATGCGGAACTCATCGACATAAATGTTATTTCCGAATTTACTCACTCCGCGAAGGCTTACGAAAAGCCTGACAGTACCACTATAGGAAAACAGAGAAATGGCCTCTTGCTTCCATACGTTGGAAACTCTTGGTCTCTGAAAGCCGGCGAGAGTTTGCCACGGGCCCGTGATGCTATCTGCAACAGAGACTTCAAGATACACCGAATCCGGAGAAGCGGAGAACTCTTCATCGTGGTAGAGGAAGAATACGACAAAAGGGTCGGTTGCAGCCGAAAGATTGACAGCGGGTGTTGTCAGCCGGGATTGTTCTTCGCTGCCTGCATCGTATGAATTGAACTTTGCTTGCCCGGTGCCGGCGTATGGAAGAACGGGAGGATTGGTGCCGGTGCCGACCATCGTCCATGAAGCAAGGGGGCCGAGAATTTGATGAACGTTCCATCCTGAAGGAATGCCGGAACCGTCGAATCCTTCTTGTAAAAAAACAGCTCCTGATCGAAGCAGAGGATGCTGTTCGGAAGACTGTCCAGCACTTGTTTGCGAAAGAAAAACACCAAGTGAAAATATTACATAAGCAATCTTCATGCTTGCGTCCGCGTTGTTAGCCTCTCTGTTAAAGCAATATAACTCACGACCGTCACTATTTCAATATTGAGCAGAGAAACAAAAAAGCCCCGACGAATTTCTCGTCGGGGCCTGATAGCATTTGCAGTCGAACTATTTTACGAACAGCATTTTTTTCATACTTGCGAATGGATTGCTGCCATCCAACGGCTTCGCTTCAAGGCGACAGAAGTACACACCGCTTGCAACCTGAATCCCAAGATCGGTGTGACCGTTCCACTGGAAGCTGTAGTTCCCGGCTTGTTTCATCTCATCCACAATCGTTGCAATCTCCTGTCCAAGGACATTGTATATTTTCAAGGTAATTGACGATTGTGTCGGTAAACTAAAGCGTATCGTGGTGGATGGGTTGAACGGGTTCGGATAGTTCTGCATGAGGGCAAAACTTGTCGGAATCTGTCCCTGCTCGTCGTTCTCTACACCAGTAATGGTTCCATAGAATCCCGCAATTCCACCCGTTGACGTCACTGCCCAGCCCGAGGTCGCGGATGGTCCATACGTTACGAAACTCAATCCCACATACGATCCAGTTCCGACATAGGAGGAATTGAATGTCGCACCACGATCTGTGCTTCGATAGATAGTTGTGCCTCGTGCATACCAGAAATCGGTTGTACCCGAGCCACCGACGGCAATGAGGAATCCGGTTCCAGCGATAGGAACGTTCGTCCATGTTGCGCCACCGTTTGTTGATCTGGCGATCTGGTTTGCAGTTGAACCTGATGCTATGCCGTATTGGGTATCATTGAACCAAACATTGCTGGTTGCGGCAAACGGTGCTGTTCCTGTTGTCCATGATGCACCGCCGTTGGTTGTGCGATAGATCCTTCCCCCAACACCGCTGTTGAACCAGATGTTGTTGGATCCAACTGCGCACAGACCATTCTGTGTCCCCGCTTCGCCTCCGACCTGTGCAGGGGCATTCACTGTATCACGCACCCAGGTCGCCCCGCCGTTGGAAGTGTACAGGATCACCCACTTGCCGCCAACTGGATCCCCGTATGCAATACCATTTGTTGCGTTGAACATGTGAATAGCATCGATGAAGGCTCCGGCACCTGCATCCGTGTAGACCTGGCTCCAATTTGTGCCCGCATTGGTGGTACGATAAATGAATGTCGCTGCCGGTGAGGTGGTCACGAGCGCCGTGTTCGCGTCAATGGCGTCGATATTATAAATGTCGGCCGCACCGATTGCGCCACCACCAACACTACCCCACGTACTTCCGTGGTTGGTTGAGCGAAGCACTTTGCCTCCAGCGCCGGCTGCCCACGCCACATTCTGGCTCACGGCTTTCACTGAGTACAAATATGTGGTAATACCGGATGAATCGGCCGTCCACCCTAATGGAGGCGGAGGTGGAGGTGCCGTGCCCGTTACGATTACGTGGTCAACCCATACGTTGTCGGAGTTGGTTCCGCTTGGACCGCCATCGACAATGTAGTAATTGATGGCGATGTAGATGTTCTGACCATCAAAAGGCGAAAGGTCAAAGCCGAACTTGTTCCATGAACCGATAGGCCCCGGTACCTTGAAGTATGCAATCTGGTTTGTGAACGAGGGGACCGTGTTACCAGTCGTAGATACGCGTACCCGAATGGAATCGGGGAACGATCCTCCGATGGCGCCGCAATAGAAATACAGACTGTCAAAGTCGGCGGCAAGTATGTGAGGAGTAATCAACCACTCATCAATCAGCCCGCTCGCATTGGCGCCGGTGTACGATGCAAACCAGAAACTCGCACCGGCTTGCGGTCGTACGGTGTCACCACTCACAAAGTTGATCTGCTGTACGAACCTCCACGAAGAGTTGGCTGCAGGGCTGCCATCGTTGTTTACAACTATCCAGCCCGGCGGTACCGATGTGTCCGGGAAAGTCTCCTCGAAAAGAATGTTTGCCGCAGGTTGAACCTGGAATTGGAACGGCGCCGAAGTATCGTTGGACGCGTTGCCGTCTGAACCAAGAATCGTCCAGGCTCGAGCAGTGTGTGTCCCAACCGTTGGTGTTGCCCATGAAAGTTGCAACGTGTCAACATCAGCAATTTCAAGGGGAGCCGAGTTACTTACGGGAGTTTGCGCGGCTCCATCAATGGACCAACCTATCTGATACGAGTTTTCAACAAACGTTCCGAAGTTCTGAACGAACGCATTCAAGTTCACTGCCGCATCCCCAACGGAGCGTGAAGAACTATGTCTCGCTGTTGCCAGCATTACCGAACCTGTGACGGCTTTGTCACGACTTGTGGAAGTCCTCACTCTGGCTTCGATACCGGCATACTTGTTCGGCGAAACCAATGCGTTCCGGTTCAAAAGCATATCACCTGCCACTATACTTGCAGCAGCTGAGCCTGAATCAACAGAGGCTACCCCGATGTCATGAGTACCGATCGATGTGAAGTCTGTCGTGTAGCGCGGCAATACTTCATAGCCTCCGAGAGTTGCTGCCCCCGATGCCGCGAATTGTATGGCGATGCTGATAAAAGTCACCGGGTAGGTTGGTTCCGGGGACCCGGGAATATTTGTCCCGGCGTTAATGAACATGTTGACCGTATCGGTTAGACTCGACTGGTACATTACGATCGTCGCCTGAGTCAATGCCGGTGGCCATGGAGGAGTTAGGTATTTTCGGTTGACTCCCGTGAATCGAACCAGGCGGGATTCGTACGTCTCCGGGGCCGTATTATATTGGGTAACCGATAAGTCAATGATTGGAATTGTTCGGCCGGTGGCCACAGTTTGAATATCGACAGCAATCGTGTCGGGAACTATTTCAGTGACTCCACGGAATTGATCGAGCTTGCCGAGGACGATGACAGAATCACCAAGGCTTCGAACTGCCGCTAATCCTCCCGATTTGAACAGATTAAGACCTCCGAACCCGTCCTGAATGTACTGACTCAAGTTGGCTGCCTGGAAGTTTGGACCATTGATTGTGCCAGAGACGCGTGCATAGTAGCCCTTATACCGGATGGCATTCAGGGTGTCCATTGCCCTCACTCCAGTGAGGGACATCGGGCTGATGCCGGCAAAATAACTATTGGCGGCGAGGACTGCAGTTGTTGTTGTAAGTCCGTCCGAACTGTTTGCCTGAACTCGATATTCGATGCGGTTGCCATCGGCGTTGGCCGCACCAGGAATCGTTGCCGAATATATGCCGTTCTGTGCTGTGCCACTTGTACGGACCATTGCAATGGAACTCGCTGAGCCGCCGTTGACGGCATACAGTAAGTTGGCAGTACCGAGACCTGCACTATCAACAATAGTCCCAGTCACCCGTACCGTGTCGGCAGTAAGTGGTGCGCGTGTTGAACGTGTAACGCCGCTAATAACGGGTGGTGGCAAGATCAGGCGTGTGAACTCATCCGCACCGGCATCGGGTCGGGTTGCATTTCGCAAGTCGCCGTCGATATCAACCGTAACGCCGGCATATGGTGCTGCCAGCGAGTCAGCAGGAGAAACAACAGCTGTTTTTATGTGCGCGTTTGTTGAGCTGAAGAACATCGGGTCTCCCTCCACACTGTTCACATCCTGCCCGGTCGAATCTCTGAACTCTGCGAGGTTGGCGGTGAAATAAGCTGTACCACCATCGGGATAGGGTGTTGGAATCTGCGCAAAGGGTCCAACGTTATAATAGAAGTCATTATGATCGGACTGCAAAACACGATTTCCTGGGGACCCGCTCGGCCCGATGAGCAGGAACATTCGGGAAGCTGTGCTGTCAGCCCGTCTGCTCGACGCAATATTATTTACAAACAGAATAGAATCGACGTGACCGGCGGTTGTGTTTGACCCGGCAAAATTGGCGTCAAAAATGAAGTTCGTTGTTCCAGTACCTTCGCCGGAGGCATAATCGATGTTCCAGGTGTTGTTTACCCACTGGACTGTTGAGCCGTTACCGTTTGCGCTGTTAGGTGGGCCAGTCGGATTGTAAATGACTCCGTCGACAGCTCGTCCTGACGCACCGACACCAAAATTGTGGATATCATAAAACATATTATTAGCAACAAAAGCCGTGGTCTTTACTGCAGGTCCGGTTGTAATAATATTGCCGATGAGAATACAGAGTGGGCGGAAAGCTCCACTGGTTGTCACAAGGTTGTGGACCTTGTTTCTTGTTACTGTTACACCCGCGTTGGCACCTTGAACACGAATGCCCGTTGCTGTGCCTGCGAATTTTATGCCGTCAATGTCATTCTGGTCTACAAGAACATTTGAATTACCTTCGAGCAAAATACCTGTGCCTGCATTATTGTCCAGCAAGGTTGCGCCGGGTCCTCCGCCGATAACATTTTTTGTGAATGTCAGATTGTAGTCGAGAACTGCACCGCTGGCGCCTCGGGCAAAGATGCCACCAAGTCCGCGGAGAAGTCGACAGTTGTCAACTGTAATGTCATGTTGCGCGCCCGATGCACCGAATGTTTGATTATCCATTCTAACGATGTCGTTTCCGGTGCTTGCTGCACGCCGGTTGCCCTTAACGATGAGGTTCTTGAGCGTCAAGAAACTGCTTCCTTTTCTCATGAGGAATCCGTTTCTGGCTGGGGCGACTGTGTCGCATGCGATCGTTAAATTACGATCGGTACCACCGGAATTCGAACCGTCCCATGTTATGCCGACTGTACTATCCATTCGAATAGCGAATGTGTTTGAAGCAGCAGAGCCGCCAGCGAACGTTATCGTGGCCGAGACTCCCGATGCTGGCTTGAACACGACAGGATTAGCTGTACCCTGGTTCGGATAGCCTCCGATTGTTACACCGGTGTCTGAATACGCCGCATCAATAAATTCAAAAGTAACTCCACCCGGTGCAACACCAAGCGTTTGCAACGCGGCAACAGCGGACGAGAGAGTTGTATAATTACCCGCTGCACCAATTGTTTTTGTTCCTCCAAGAGGTACAGGTCCGGGATGCCCTATTCGTATGTTATCCACGAACATGTTGTTGCCGAAATTGTTTCTACAGATGAGGGCAACAACAGCGTTGTTTCCAACAACTCCTGCGGGGACCGCGAAGCTTTTCGTGGCCCATTGGGAGGGTGTTGGAATAAAGAATGAAGTGGTCGAGGGTGCGGTCCTCAAATTGACACCACCTTCCCGCCAAAGTGAAGTAAACGAAGCGCCGCCATCAGTCGAGACAGCCAATATTAGACTATCGTCTGTGAAGGACGCACTGTAATCAGTGTATGCATAGTCAAAAATAATGGAATCGCTTGCGACTAGTCCCGTGACAATAGGAGAGAGCAAGGAGTCGAAGGCGCCCGTTGTGCTGTAATCAAAGCAATCGACGTATGCTGACGAAACTCCAACCCCATAACCGCTGGCCAAAGTATCATCCCACGTAAAATCGGCATCCGGATTGACGACTGTCCAGCCCAAAGGTGGGAACACTCCACCTTCAAAATCCTGCGTCGTGTAACTTTCCATTGTTGATGTTCCCTGGATGTGGGGACGTTGCAACGGTAGAGGTGATGACTTTACATTGCTGCCGAACTTCACTTTCCTGAGCATCTCATTTGGCACACCCGTTTTTGAATGTGCATAGTTTCTCTCTGTCCTTAGTTGTGTCGTTTTGCCCGCCGCAGAATTGTATCGTGCTCCTTTCTGGAGTTCCAAAAGTTTTTGATGAGGAATTGCGGGCACGAACACTTGCTCTTCTCCCACTTGATGCCCGGGTGTTTCCATTAGTTGCTTATCTAGCTTAGGATCAGAGGCATTGTTTTGTCCTTGTGCCGTGGAAACAAAAGCCGGGAACACAATGGCAACAATCAGCATAATCAAGAACGACAGTCTTGTAGATGTTGTACCGCATCGATTCATAACTCCTCCTAGAGAGTTGTTATAATGGGTGATTTGATTGACTTGTGGAGACAAAAAAAAAGAGGAATAATATTTCGCATATTTTGAAATCGAAAGGCAAAGAACACTACATGCTTCTGACCAGGGCGAAGAGTGTAGCGCGTATGCTGCAATAGGCTTGATCGAGACGTTTCAAGCGTAACTTGACTGCAGGAACATAAGCAACCTAAAATTGAATGTCAAGAGCTACGATCAGTAGAAAAAAAGCCCCCACTTCTAGGTGAGGGCCTCGTGCAGCATTCTGCTTTTTTAGGACTGCCATGGCTGTTTTTGGGACTGGGCATCCGCGCGGTTTGGATTTGAATTGGTAAGTCAACAACAAAAGACTCCCGCGCTTGATGTTCAAGCGCGGGATTTACAGAGAGCCATGTCATCACGACAGAGTCTGTCGGATGTTATTTAACGAGCAGCATTTTCTTCATCGTGGAGAAGGACTGGGCACCACTTGTTGCGGTGGCCTCGAGTTTGTAGAAATAAATGCCGCTGCTGATGCTTCTGCCGGAAGCATCCCGTCCGTTCCATTCAACGTTAAAGTACCCGGCCGGTCTTTGCTCGTTGGCAAGAGTGACTACTTCCTGTCCAAGGATATTGTAGACTCTCAAGCGGATCGAGCTTTCCGTTGGAAGCGCAAACTCAATCCGGGTGGTCGGGTTGAATGGATTTGGATAATTCTGTGACAGTTCAAACGTTGCAGGGACGCCGGATTTGGTGTCACCAACACTGAGCGGCCCGACATCCAGTCGAACTGGAACGAGCTTTGTAGGAGTAGCCGGATCGTTACTGGTAATTGACAGCGATCCGCGGTACGAAACCCCGCTCGGGAGGCCTGTGCTGTTGAACGTCACGGCCACCTTCACACTGTCGCCCGGATTGACCGAGCCACTAATCGGACTCTCCGAGAGCCAGGTGACATCGTTTGCAATCAGTACTGCGAGATTGTTGTGGACGTACGCTGCGTTGTGCGTAATACCCAGACCAATGGAGGCTCCCACATTTTCCATCCCGATTGTTGATGATGTCAGAGTACCACCGCCGATTCCCATGTTGAGATACTGGTAGTACCACGCACCACCCGGTGTAAGGATGAGCTCGAATGTGTAATTTGACACTGAAGAGTTGTAGAGGCATACCTGGTTGTATTGGACAACAAAGTTTGTTCCGCTCATCCCAAAGTATACTCTTCCCGCCGCACGGATTT
>JBGPGQ010000116.1:0-9084 GCA_041483995.1 Bacteroidota bacterium | reverse complement strand
CCGGGGACGTTGAACAACTTCCTTGTTGAATCATCGCTAGGCGGAGCAATCCCAACCCAGGCGGCAGGTACACCGTTCAGTATCAAGGTGGTGGCACGAGATGCGAACAACAACACGGTGACAGGCTTTACCGATACAGTGGGTATAACATCGACCGGTACGCTCACTTCTGGTGGCGGAACGACGGCGTCGTTTATCAACGGTATCCTTGCATCGCATAATGTGACGATCTCGAACACGGGAAGCTTCACAATCACGGCAACACACGCAGGAGCGACAGGGGTCAGCAACACGTTCACGGTAAATGCGGGAGCTTTGAACAACTTCCTCGTAGAATCATCCGGTGGCGGAGTCATAACGACTCAGACAGCGGGTACGTCGTTTAGTATTAAGGTTACCGCGAGAGATGCAGTGGGGAACACGGTGATCGGCTTTGCGGGAAGGGTGATTATTACTTCCACTGGTGTAATCAGTGCAGGCGGGGACACAAGCATTTCGTTTACCAATGGTGTTCTGGCGTCGCATAGCATAACGGTTGCCAACGGGGGAAGCTTCACCATTACCGCGAAGAAGTCGCCAAGCGGGCCTGAAACTGGAACCAGCAATGTGTTCATAGTAAGCCCGGTTGTGCTCAATGCTAAAGCCTTCCTTGAAGGACCATACAGTGGTGGCGTCATGAGCACGACGTTAAACCCCTTCATTCCCAAACACCAGCCATACAATGCTGCGCCATGGAATTATTCTGGTACTGATAGCGTGCCAAGCATACCCGCTGGAGTTGTCGATTGGGTGTTGGTTGAATTACGAACGGGAACGAGTGCGGCAACAAAGATTGCAACGAGGGCAGCATTCCTCAAGAGCAATGGTGCAATCGTAGACACGAACGGCGCCACGTTGAGATTCAACGGTGTATCCGTCGGAAGCTACTATGTTGTGGTGAGACACCGAAACCATCTGGCCATTATGAGCGCGGCAACAACACCTCTCACTGCCTCAAGCAGTCTCTATGACTTCTCTTCAGCCCAAACGCAAGCATTTGGCAGCGGCTCGATGAAGAGTCTCGCAGGCGGCGTGTTCGGGATGTACGCAGGCGATTTTTCACGGGATGGGTTCATAGATAGTGACGATTTTGTTGGGCCGGACAATGATGTCTTCCAAAGTGGTTATCTGAACTCTGATCACAACTTGGATGGCTTTGTTGATTCTGATGATTTCACTGCTCCAGACAATAATATCTTCAATGGAACTAACGTACCAAACTGATTTCACTGTTTTTTTAGCAAAGGAGGCCCTATGAAATATTTATTCACGCTTCTGATCATGGTTGTTCTTGCGCAACCGACCCTTGCTCAGAATCCTACGTATCAATTGGTATTGAAGAACGATGCTCAGGTCAGCAGTACCGTGTATGAGTTTGACATTAATATCATACGCACAGGAGCAACTGATTTGGAATTGGCCACACTGCAGCCCATAATGACGTTCAACACGGGCATTTCGAGTGGGTCGATCACTCTTTCAATGAATGCAGGGACTTCTGAGCTGGTTTCAGGGCAGCAGCCAACGGGATTTACGGTTGTTGGTAACGAGTTAAGAATTGCTCCTAAGGCCCCACCTGGAGCCGGGAGTGGAACCATCGCTTCAGTTTCACCGGGTAAGCGAGTGGGGCGTTTCCGTTTGACAAGTAGTGTCCCATTTACCGGACAAACGCCCGCTATTAGTTGGAAGAATTCTGGCAGCAATCCTTCCACCAAAGTGAATGCATACGTCGGAGGCGTGAACACTATTATCACGGATACAACAGGAAACTCAAGCGTCAACCAGCTCGCAAATCCACCGCTCCCCATCACGCTGGCTTCATTCACAGCGCAGATCAATCCAAATGGTTCCGGCGTCCGGTTGGCGTGGTCCACTCTGAGTGAAATCAACAATTATGGTTTCTTCGTTCAGCGCAAGTTCGGAACTGATTCACTCTATACATTAGTGCCGAACAGCTTCATACCAGGTCACGGAACAACAATCGATCCACAGAATTACTCATTCATTGATACCACGATAACAATGGTTGGTCACTACTTGTACCGACTGAAGCAAGTGGATCTGGATGGTTCCGAACATTTTACCGGGTCCGTAAATGTAGATGTGACGCTCCTTGCGGTAAAAGATCAGGCGCCCATCGAGTTCCGTCTTAACCAGAACTATCCGAATCCGTTCAACCCCGAAACGGTGATCAAATTTTCGGTGGAGCGCACAAGCAGGACGACATTGCGTGTATACAATGTTATTGGTCAGGAAGTCGCAACGCTGTTTGATGATATCGCTGAGGCCGGGGAGTATTACAAGGTACGACTGAATGCGTCAAACCTTGCCAGCGGGGCCTATTTCTACAGGCTGGAGAGCGGCAAGAAGAGTGACCTCAAGAGAATGCTGTTGTTGAAGTAATTCATCAAGTTATATCATCTACGGTTTCAGAGGCCAGGTTTTTCATCATAGTGCTAAATTCGCAAAGGGGGGTGTGAGCAAAGCGCTCACAACTCTGTTGGCGCTATTTTGTTCAAGAAATAGCGGTCTCACAGATTTCTAACATACCAACTCGCCTTGTCCAACTCTTGAGTTGAAAAAATGTTCCTGGTAAAACAGTTTGCTGTTTTATGCCTCTCTCCTGGATGTGACTGCGGACACAGGGCCTTGACTCTCAGACAACCTTTCGCTTACTTTAGTGACCAATAGGTACGTTAGTATTTAGAGGATTCCATTGGATAATAAGAACATCGAGCTTGCTGAGGACTTCAGAAACTCTCTTTCGGCGGAATCCCGCTTTCAGGAGTATTTGTCACTCTTTCTGAGGGGAAAGTGGGTCATCCTTGCTTCAATGGCCATTGTTGCTGCTGTCATGGTGGTCTATGCCATGAGAATGGAGCCAGTGTACGAGGCCACCTCAATGGTTCTTATCAATCCGAAAGGGCAGAGCGGATCGCTTCCCTTTGCCGACATGATGGCAAGTTCGTCCCCGAACAAAATTACGAATGAACTTGGTATCTTGAAATCCAGATTGATGTCTGAACGAGTTGGGCAAGCCCTTCTTCAGAATCCCTATCTTGACGCTGAAGCGAAGCATGAAATGCTTCCCATAGTAAAAATCGTCGTGGATGGACGTTTCAGTGGAAAGCTCGCCAATCAAGAACAGATTGGCGGAAGACTGCGCCGAGAAGTTAGCTTTTCGCCGGAACAACAATCCGACATTATAAAAATCACAGCCAGAAGCGGAAATCCAAGAGAGGCGGCAATTCTTGCAAATAAATATGCGGAATGCTATCAAGAGGTGAATTTGGATGCAAGCAGAACGCGATCAAAAGCCCTGAGAGAGTTTCTTGAGTCGCAAGTCAAAGAGCAACGAAGTACACTCACAAAAGCGGAGGACTCTGTCAAAGGGTTCATGGAGACATCAGGTGTAGTGTCCATGGATGGCGAATCGAACAAAATAGTCGAACAATTGGCACAACTTGAAGCAAATCGTAATGCAATCGATATTGATATTCAGACGCTTTCACAAAAACTCTCGTCTTATGAAGAGCAACTGCCTCAACAGGAATCCAATGTCGCCAGCTCAATAGGGCAGGCATTCGATCCATATATTCGTTTGCTCCAGGAGCAGCTCGCCAAGCTTGAAGTTCAGCGCGACGTTATTGTCATTCAAAACGATCCACAGGTGCTTGGTCAAGAGATGTACAATCAACGCTTGAAAGAAATTGACGATCAGATTTCCGCGTTGAGGAAGAAATTGCAAGGGCGATCAAAGGAGTTTCTTGAATCACTTTTGCCTGGAGAATCAGCAAGCGCACAAACAGATCCACTAGGATATCTCAAGCAGCTTAAACAGAAGATATTGGAATCAAAAATTGAGCTTGAGTCTCTAGGGTCAAAGCGAATTGCCCTTGATCGAATTATCAAACAATACGAACAGAAGTTTGCCCAGATCCCGAGGCAGAGCCTCGAGTTGGCAAAGCTTCAGCGCACGCGTATGAGTACGGAAAAATTATATTTACTCGTTGAAGGGAAATACAACGAAGTTGCGATCACGGAAAAATCGGAATTTGGATATGTTGACATAATTGATATCGCTGTGGTTCCCGGTGGACCCGTGAGTCCAAATATGAAACTCAGTCTCATTATCGGTGTTTTGTTTGGTCTTGGTCTCGGTATCGCCATTGTCTTTATCCGAGACTTGCTTGATGTACGCATTCACACTCCAGAAGCATTGCAAAAAAGGGGTTATGCCGCTCTTTCGGAGGTTGCCCCTATGGACAAAGAACTGCGAGAATTGCGGCTTGATGATAAGCTGCCGAAGGAAGTGAGAAAGTTTAACGAGCATTTGTGGTTGATTTTTTATCCCTTGTCATTTCTTGCTGAGTCGTACCGTCGCCTTCGAACAAATGTCTTGAATGTCCAGCTTGACAAGCCACTGAAGATTATTCTCGTTACAAGCCCGAATCCCAACGAAGGCAAGTCTACAACCATTTGCAATCTCGCAATTGCATTTGCGGAGACACAGAAAAAAGTTCTACTTGTTGATGCCGACCTTCGCCGACCAACGGTACATTCTTTATTCGGCATTGCTCCGAAGCCCGGGCTCTCTGATCTTATCTACGGGAAGGCAACTTTTGAGGAAGTCGTGCAGCGTAATGTTGCTGAGAATCTCGATATCATTAGTTGCGGAACTGGCATACGTAATCCCGGAAAAATTTTTGTTTCCAAGAATTTACAATCATTTCTTGAACATATGAAGCAAGTCTATGAATGGATCTTCATTGATGCACCACCGATTCTGATCGTCAATGATACGGCTGTGTTGGGCTCAATGGTTGATGGCACTATCTTTGTGGCGACAGCTGGAAATACAAGGCTCGCCACGCTAGATCGCGCATCGGAGTTTCTCATCGGTGCGGGAGGTAGCGTCCTTGGTGTTGTCCTAAACAAGTTCGATGCTCGCAAAACTTTTGGAAGGTACTATGGGGGTCAGCATTACGGGCATTACGGATCAAACTCTGGCTACTATTCCTCATCAAATGGTAAAAGGACAAAAAGGGCAACCCGTGCTTCATGACTTTCAAGATCTTGCCCGTAGATTGATGGGCACATGTTTTTCCAAAGAACATCTTATCATAGCAAGGGACATGAAGATGTCTTGCCAACTATTTGTCGTATGGTTTTCGATCTTTTTTGTCTTTCTTTTTCCTTCGATCTTATATTCACAAACCGATCAGAGTAGTCTTTTTTCCGTTGCACCGCGTGGGTCTTCGACAAATTTCCATTTTGCTGAACCCAATGAGTTAACAATTGTAGTGAATCTCCTTGGTGCTGTGCAACGTCCGGGCCGATACGAAATCTCTCGTTCAATTGATCTTGTGAACTTGCTCTCACTTGCCGGAGGAACATCGGAGAATGCAGATCTTGGAGACATCCGGATCACGCGGATGATTAAGACGGGTACTGCTACAGAACGAAGAGAAATAATCGTGAACATAGAAAAATTGACAAAAATCAATGATGCAGATTTACTGCTATCACAGGGCGACTATATTTTTGTTGATCGCAGTTCTTCGATAACCCTATCCGAAGTCCTTTCAGGTATAACGACAGTGGCGGTTGTAACGACGGCAGTCATTAGTGTGATCAATCAAACCCGTAAGTGAATAAGAAAAATGAAAACCTTCTATCAACGACATCAAGCTTTCACCTCCCCCTCGCTGCTGTACGATCGTTCCAAATTACCTTTGCTGCAGCAATAATTATTCTTTATTACCTCTTCGTAAGCACTTCTATTTTCAGAGCGTGGGGCGTTTATTGGCTAATCCTTGCGGTACCATAACGGTATGGTTTTTGCACCTTTGTTTGATTCGTATCATAGTATTTGTGGGACAGTTTTGCTAAAAAGTGTTATCTTATATGCTTAAAAAGAGCCAAATCACCTTGGTCCAAAATATGAAAATGGACGTGGGAGCAACTGGTTTCGCTCCTGTTGAGGGAACCTCTTGGTATGCTGTTTACGTTCGTTCGAGGTTCGAAAAAAAGACATATGATGACCTGATTAAGAAAGAAATAGACTGTTTCTTGCCCTTGATTGAAGAAGTGAGAATTTGGAGCGATCGTAAGAAAAAGGTTCGTGCTCCATTATTTCCGGGATATCTGTTCGTTCGGATCAACCCGCGGAATAAGTTGAGTGTTCTCGAGTCCGATGGTGTTGTAAGATTTGTCAGTAATGGCACCAAGCTGTCCCGCGTACCCGATGAACAAATTGATTGGATTAGGATCGTTATTGGTTACCCTGATGTATTACAAAGAGAAGAGGCTGTCTCTGTTGGCCAACAGGTCGAAGTACTTGCTGGACCGTTTAGAGGAATCAAGGGTCTTGTTACGAGACGCAAGGGCACAACTCGAGTTGTCATAATGCTTGAGTCTATTTCGCGATCTGTTTCAGTTGAAGTCGCTCCAGAGTACCTTGCATCAGTGACGGCTGTTTCAAGTAACTAAATACGGTTCATGTTGTAGAAATGCCTCTGTAGGTTTCATTGTGGGACTGAAAGGGCGGAGCTGTGAGTATCATAAATCAGTCATAGAGAAAACTCTGGAAGGAATTTCATGAAAACGACAGAAACAAAAGAAAAGTTGCTCTCACGAATATCGGACAAATCTGCACATGTTTGCATCATAGGGCTTGGATATGTGGGGTTGCCGTTAGCGTCAGTTTTTGGCAACGCCGGCTTCCGTGTAACCGGAATTGATCTCAACGCGCAACGCGTATCTCAGTTGAATAGCGGCAAGAGTTATATCGAGGACATACCAGACAGCGTTGTGGCTCAACTGTTGAAAAAGGGGCTTCTGAAGGCGACAACGGATTTTAGTGTTTTAGCTGATGTCGATGCTATCAGCATATGTGTTCCTACGCCTCTCAGGAAAACAGGAGACCCTGATATATCATACATCGCAAACGCTGCGGAGCAAATTGCCCGTTATTTTCGTCAGGGGAAAGTGATTGTTCTTGAAAGCACAAGTTATCCGGGTACAACGCGCGAAATACTGCTTCCTCAATTGGAAAAGCTGGGATTGAAAGTTGGAAAGGATTTCTTTCTAGCTTTTTCTCCGGAAAGAGTTGATCCGGGTCGCACGGACTGGACCACCATTAACACGCCGAAGGTTGTTGGAGGAACAACTCCCGCCTGTCTGGAAGTTGCAACCAAATTGTACGCATCGGCAATAAAAAATATTGTTCCCGTCAGTAGTCCCGAAGCCGCGGAAATGGCAAAATTACTTGAAAATACATTTCGAGCAGTGAATATCGGTCTGGTCAATGAAGTGATGTTGATGTGCGACAAGCTTGGATTGGATGTGTGGGAAGTTATTGATGCGGCTGCGTCAAAACCTTTTGGATTCATGAAATTCAAGCCCGGCCCTGGTCTTGGTGGCCATTGTATTCCAATCGATCCGTTGTATTTGTCGTGGAAACTGAAGACGCTGAATTATACTGCCCGGTTCATTGAGCTGGCAAGTGATATCAACACGGGTATGCCACTTCATTGGGTTCAGAAGACCCAGGATCGGCTCAACGATGTTGGCAAGGCACTCAAAGGAAGCAAGATATTGATTCTCGGGCTGGCATATAAAAAGGATGTGAGTGACGTGCGTGAATCGCCAGCCCTTGATATTATTCGTTTGCTCGAAGCAAAGGGCGCACAGGTTCAGTATCACGATCCGTATGTTCCGACGTATGAGCACGATGGTTTCAATCTAAAGAGTGTTGCTGATCTCGATGGTGTTCTACGAGAGGTCGATTGTCTTGTCATTGTTACGGACCACACCGTGTATGACATTCAGAAAATTCAGGCGCAAGCTCGCCTCGTTGTTGATACACGCGGTGTTGTCCGTCGGCACCATGATGCAGTCACTTCAACTCCACACGCTTCAGGCGTGGAATCATTTAGCGTATCATAAGAGACAATCTCGCATGCAAGACACAACGAATACGATCCTTCAAAACGAAACGCCCGAAATAATTCCGGTGCTTCGCATTGAACCCACCCAGGGATGGGTGTCATTGAAACTCAGGGAGCTGTTGCATTATCATGAACTGCTCTACTTTCTCATCTGGCGCGACATAAAAGTTCGCTATAAGCAGACTGCGCTTGGGGCCGCATGGGCTATCATTCAGCCATTTTTGACAATGATAGTGTTCAGTCTATTTTTTGGGCGTCTTGCAAAGATTCCTTCGGACAATCTTCCATACCCGATTTTTAGCTACGCGGCATTGGTTCCTTGGACTTTTTTTGCAAACGGTCTCACGCTTTCCGCAAGCAGTCTGGTGAGTAGTTCCAATTTGATTAAGAAAATATATTTTCCAAGACTTGCCATTCCCATTGCAACAGTATTGTCCGGTATACTGGATTTTGTTCTCGCATTTGTCGTTCTGTTACTGATGATGGTGTACTACGGAATAACACCGACGGCAAACGTTATCTGGCTGCCGTTCTTTATGCTGTTGGCTCTGGTGACATCCCTCGGAGTGAGTCTTTGGCTAACCACGCTGAACGTGGAATTTAGAGATGTGCGATTTACGATTCCATTTATCGTGCAGGTCTGGATGTTTGCAACACCAATCGCATATTCCAGTACATTGCTCCACGAACCGTGGCGTACGTTGTATGGACTGAATCCGATGGTTGGAGTTGTGGAAGGATTTCGATGGGCTCTTTTAGGAACAGATATTGACCATGGCCCGATGATTGCAGTCTCATCGCTTGTTGCTCTTCTTATTCTAATCGGAGGGGCTTTCTATTTCAGGCGAATGGAAAAAACATTTGCCGATCTTGTATAGGAACCCGACGCATGAATGAAACTGCATTGTATGTAGAAAAAATCGGTAAGGAATACCAACTCGGCCGGAAACAAGCGGCATACAAAACGATCCGTGAATCACTCACCGCCACGGCAATGCGTTCAGTAAGCTACATGCGATCGTTTCGTCAAAGAGATAGGAAAGCCGCACAGGCCGAACGCTTTTGGGCGCTAAGAGATGTTTCGTTTGAGGTG
>JBGPGQ010000115.1:0-9125 GCA_041483995.1 Bacteroidota bacterium | reverse complement strand
TTCAAACTGAGACACTACCGTTTCCGGAGTACTGTCCGCAGTGTAGTGCGGCATCCACTCATCCTGCCCTTGCAGTCATTTGCCTGAGTATTGACTGCATGCTTTGCAGAACATGGTCGATATCGTCAGGTAAATTGCCTTTGCCAAAAGCAAACCGGAGCGTAGCTTTTGCTGTTCGCGCATCTCTCCCCATTGCAAGGAGAACATGTGAAGGTTGCATACTCCCCGATGTACAGGCAGAACCACTCGTAACTGCAATTCCCTCCAAATCCATATTCATCAACAGCATTTCGCCCTCAAGAGTAATTTTGCTGCTATCAAATGAGATGTTCAGAATATGCGGCAACCGTTCGTTTGCATGGCTGTTCACAATAACAGCCGGAAATGATAACCTGATGCGCGCCTCCAGGTTGTCGCGGAGCGATTTCAATCGTCGCGACTCGATTTCCATTCCTGAAACTGCCAACTCGATTGCTTTTGCAAACCCGACGACGAGCGGTACGTTCTCTGTTCCCGGACGTTTTCCTCTTTCCTGCCCCCCACCCAAAAGCAACGGCGCAATATCAGTTCCTTTTCTTACATAGAGCGCTCCGATTCCTTTCGGGCCGTACATCTTGTGCGCTGACATCGTCATCAAATCGACGCCAAGGTCTTTCACATTTACAGGAATCTTTCCCACGCTTTGAACGGCATCCGTATGCATAAGCACACCACGTTCATGAACGGCACGCGCGATCTCTGCAACAGGAGAGATTGTCCCCACTTCGTTGTTTGCGTGCATAATTGAAACCAGACAGGTTCTATCAGTAATAACCGGAGGCACACTCTCTGGAACAACTGAACCATCATCTGTCACTGGCAGGATGGTAACATCAAAGCCCTCGTGGGTCAGCGCCTCACACGGTTCCAACACGGCGTGGTGCTCCGCCTTTGATGTGATGAGATGGTTTTTGCCTTTCTTCATTGCAGCGAACGCGACGCCTGTAACGGCAAAGTTGTCTGATTCAGTCCCACCGCTTGTGAAAAAAATCTCCCCGGACTGAGCACCAATTGCCCGTGCAATTATCTCGCGAGAACTCTCCAACACCGACTTCGCCTGCCGACCATACCAATGCACCGACGACGCATTCCCAAATGTATCAGAGAAATACGGTTGCATAGCCTCAAGAACTCTGGGATCAAGTGGTGTCGTAGCGGTATGATCAAGGTAGATGCGCTTCATGCCTACCAATATACACCGCGAAGGTGGGGTTGTCAATTTCAAAAAAAAGAACGGGCATCCATTTGGATGCCCGTTGCAACAAACAGTGTTACTGATTACTTACTTCACCAGCAACATTTTCTTCAGAGCACTGTATGATCCTGCTTGTAGTCTGTAGAGATAGACACCGCTTGTCACTACCGCTCCGCTCCTGTCTTTTCCCTCCCATAAGACGTCGTACTTGCCCGGTGCAAGATCCTTGTCAACAATTGTCGTTACAAGCTTGCCAACAATGTCGAATACTTCAAGCTTCACCCGCTGCTGCTCGGGAAGCGAGAACTTGATCGTAGTTGTCGGGTTGAATGGGTTGGGATAATTCTGAGCAAGTGCGAATTCGGTCGGTATCTCCCCGTTGAGTAGTTTCACATCAGTTGGATACCAGCCAAGGGCCTTTTGCAAAAGAGCGACAGCATATTTCGTATTGTGGACGCCATGACTCTTGTCGTTCCTGACAAAATAGTACGTCCAGATCCCTTGGACGAGGTCCGGGCGGTTCGCAATTTGGGCAGAGTCGGCTGCTGTTACGGTGCCTCCGCCAATTGGTTCGCCATCCGAGCCAAGTGGCAGTCGGGCCTTCAAGGCGTTGAGCATACCTTGAACCTCTGTTTGCACACCTTCGACGAGCCCGTTATGGTCATAATCGCTCGCTGCCCGAATAGCATCAAAACTGGTGATTGGGCCATGACACCCAACGCATGCCGTCACCTGGTCATGCGCTCCACCGACAGTATCGATCATCGACACTTCGTGGTCAGAATGGACACTTGATCCATTGACACGCTCCGGCATATGACACGTAACGCATGCATTCTCAAGACCAAGGTGTGTCGCCTGACCGGCAAGAGACGCGTCTCCAAACTCGTACGAATTTCTTCCGAAGAACATATCGGCCTGGTTATTCTCATGTGGCGTGAAGCGAGAACCAAAACCATAGTATGGCCCATTGCTCTTTACCTTTTGTTTGTATCGCGAATTATGGCAATTCATGCAGAGCAGTCCCTTACCGCCAAGGCCGGCAGGCGGAATCCACCCGTTCCTCAGGGAATCAATTGCAACAACCCGGAGTTGATTCGGATTTGCCGCGCTGTGCGGATCATGGCAAACTGAACAAGAGATGTTGACGTTGCCATCGGCCGCAACAGTGTAGCCTGGTGCCGATTTGTTTGCCAGCCATTTCGTAAATCCCGAACCGCTATGGCAAGGGAAGCAACTCGTGTTGGCAGTATGGGAACCATTCTCGAACTTCGCATGGCCCGATTCGGCCCAATAGCTTCCGAGACGATGTTTCTTGGGCGCATCATGGCATTGCAAGCAGACACCCGCGCCGAGGCTCTTGTCAATCTTTGTCACGTCACCCAAGTGGTTGCCGCCGGGACCATGGCAGCTTTCACATCCGATGTTTCCAACTCGCGACAGTGAAGCAGGCATCGCATGCAGAATCGAGGTGTCCTGGTATGGAATCCAGTAGTCACCACCGCTGAAGGGTAGTCCGTTCCACCAGGTGGAATCCCATGTTGTCTGGCGCGCAACATATCCGAAATTGCCGTTTGCCGCACTCGGCTCCCAACCAGTTGTGTGGCACTTGATGCAATTGGGTGAATAGGCACCGCGACCATCCATGCCAACTTCCAATTGACCGGTGATTCCCCTCGTAAACATCGAACCGTGCTGTGTGGCTCTCCATTGTGCTGCGTTGGCAGGGTGGCAGGTATTGCAAGTAAGTACCGGTAGAACACCGCCTTCCGACCCGGTGTAAGTGCTTGCGAAGATTGTATCATAGGCAGTTGCGCCGCTGTTGATCGCAACCTGAACTATGTACTGACCCACGAGGTCAGCAAGGAAGCTTACGAATTTGTGTGATGGTGAATCAATGACAGCAACAGATCCCGCCGGTTTCGAGATGAGTGACCAGGTGAATGAAGTCACCGTCCCTGTGGTATCGGCAGAAACGTATGCTTTCATACCTTGCCCAACAACACACAAACCCGTTGAGATGTAATTCGGGCCAGTTGGAGCAGTGTAGTTCGGTGGTCCTGAGGAACGCCGACCCGGAGACATTGCTTCGATCTTGACTTTCACTGTTTGACCGACAACTTCGGATAACATTCCTGTAAACAAACTCACGGCAAGAACTACAGTACAAATCGAAACAAATCGTTTCATATATCCCTTTCCTTTCTTTGGTATCGTGTTTACCTCTGGAGACCAAATCCGCTCTTCCTGGCTGAAGGATTTCCGCTGATCTCTTCGCCCAAAAAAACATCTGGATTGACATACAGGAAAGACGATCAAGGGGAAAACCGATTATGGCGACGAGAACAGTGCGGGTAGAGGCTATCTTTTTTTCAACATGGCAATTGATTCTCAGCCGCTGCAAATACATGCAATCCACGTGCCAGCAGGCAGGAACCAGAAGTCAAGATTTGCCTCTCAACCAAGGGCACATTGAGTCAGATTCCCATGATTTGGAGGAATCGTACGGATAAGTTATCAAGAACTGGAGGCATTGGAGGAAAAACGAGCAGGCAATGTTGTCAACTGTGAGAAAGGCAATATCATTGTTAATAACACTGTTGAAATATTCAATACTACCGTTGAACAACTCAATACTATTGAATTTCTCTACACCTAAGCTGTCCAAACGGCCAGGAACGCTGACGTTCTCTACACCAGCATCACTGTTCATCCATCCGGTGTCGCCGCTTTTGCACTTCCTTCATTGCTTCGCGGAGTTCCCGTTCGAAATGTCGTTCAAACAACAAAAGCTTCCCTCTCTGTTCTGCGGAAAGCAAGTCACTAAGCCCATTGAAAAATCTTCGCCGTTCATCAGAAATCTTCGTTTCGGCAGCATCCACCTGTGCAAAGACCTGGTCAAACTCCTTATCATCCGCGTGGTTGCGAACAAGCCGTTCAATCTTGTCGAGCGCGTCCATTTTTTCCTTCATGATATCACGTTTATTACTATCGTGTTCATTCAAACGGGCAAAGAACCGAACTGACTGTTCCTCTTTGAGGTTGAGCATCTCAATCAGCCGGACCTTTTTGAATTGTTCAATCCTCTCAAAACCACGACTGTCTTCCATGTCCGGCGGCTGTGCATCGACTCGATGTGCACAGAAAAACAACACCATAAGCAATACAGGGTAGGTCTTCATCCAAAGCTCCATCACAAATGGGACTTCTGTGAACCAAGTTGTATGAGCAAATCATCGACTTGCCCGCTGGGAAGAGTTTCCATTAATGTACTTACTCCACCAGAGGCAAGAAAATAGTCGGCAATATCAGCACTTGAAAGCTCGAACACATCACCATGGTAGTTGGGTACTGAAAGCGACACGTCGACATCCGGCGGGACGACGTTCATGGAATCAATTTCATCCGAGGCGAGCATGCCAACGATGGCAGTCAAAGAATTATCTTCTTTTCGCGGCTCTGGCACATAATAATGCAATCCGATGAGGAATGATATGATTGCGACAACACCCGGAATCGCCACGCGTGCAGCCCAACTGATGGAGAGCGCTTTGCCGCTGGTTGCACGATCAATCCGATTGTTCGTTCTTACAATCGTATTCCCCCAATAAGCATCCGGTGGCGAGTTGAACCCGTTATCACCATGCTGCGCTGCAAGCCGGCGAACTTCTGTTGTTTCCCGCTGCTCGTCATCGTCTGTAATCGAAGGTTTTCCGTACTTATATTTCACGTTTGACAAATTCCTGTACTTTCTTCAGAGCGTGGAAGTAGTTTGCTTTTAATCCCCCGACCGAGGTTTTGAGCACTGCTGAGATTTCATCATACGACATTTCATCATAGTATCGCATGACAAAGACCGCCTTCTGCTTTTCGGGAAGAGTCGCAATTGCACGTTGCACCAATGATTCCGATTCCTGTTGTTCAAGCTCATCTCCCGGATGTTCCTCTGACGGGAGGATCATATTCATGATGTCACTCTGCCGCAAATACGACATCACCTGCCCTTTCCGTATGGCGTTCAGCGAGAGATTGACAGCAATACGATAGATCCAGGTGAAGAAGCTTGCATCGCCTCGAAATTCTCCCAAGCCCAGGTACGCTTTGATAAAGGCTTCTTGCACAACATCATCTGCTGCCGCATGACTGCCAACTATTCTTCTTGCAACCCAATAGACTCGTTTTTGATACCTGTGCATCAACTCCGTGAATGCCCGCCGGTTTCCGTTGCGAACCTCAAGAACAAGTTCCTGATCCGAGAGATGATCCATTCAACGGGAGTGATTCATCTATAAGTTGGACACCATGGTGGCGCCTTGGTTTAATGCCCGGGAAATCAGAATACTTTCCGCAGCTTTTTCAGCGTGGCTTTCACATCTTCCGATATGACCTTTGCACCGGAGAGTACAGGCATGAAGTTCGTGTCGCCATTCCAGCGAGGCACGAGATGGAAGTGGATATGGGTATCGATGCCGGCGCCGCTGGCGCGGCCCATATTCGCTCCAAAATTGTAGCCTTGCGGGCGCATTGTTGTATCGAGCGCTCGCATTGCCCGCTGTGCTGTCTGCAAAATTTCCAACAGCTCATCCGTGTCCAGGTCCTCAAACTTCGCCGTCTCACGATTCGGGACGATCATGAGGTGGCCACTGTTATACGGGTAACGGTTCATGATGACAAAACAATGTTCACCGCGCCAGACGATGAGGTTTTTCAGATCAGCTTTTGACTTGAGAGCCTTCGTGAACAAACTCTGGCCTGGTTTTTTCCGGCCCGACTTCTTGCTAAAAGTTCCAATGTACTTCGATCGCCACGGCGACCACATACGTTGCATCTGAACTCCTTTGTTTAGCGTTACGCATTGTGAAGGATCGGCGAGAATAACAAATTTCCGTTCAACGTTTCTTCAAGGACGTGAAATGTCACCAGCCATTCTTCCTGTTTGGTGCTGTTAGTCAAAAATCTTCTGGGGGTTGAGCCAAGATTCTACTTTTCGTGGAAATAGGGAAGTGGTTAATTGCGTAGCGAAAGGCCATCCGGGGTCGCATCTTCAATTCCATTGCTATTATAAGGCGAGCATCATGCTTCTTGTTCCTTTTGCTTGTGTTTCTCCGAAGTCTGAATAACTTTTTCCGCTTGCTCGCGTGGAACTTCTTCATAGTGAGACATGCTTGCTTTGAATACCCCACGACCTCCCGTTTTTGAGCGAAGCACGGTGGCATATTTATGTAACTCAGCTGCGGGCACTTGTGCTCGTATTATCTGGTAGTGTCCCTGGCCCTCCATCCCCAGAATTTTTCCGCGCCTGCCCGAGATGTCACCCATGACCTCACCCATTGCATCTTCGGGTACCTTCACTTCAACCGTATGGATCGGCTCCAGAAGCACGGGCTTCGCTTCCATAAACCCTTTTCGGAATGCCTGTGAACCTGCAATCTTGAACGCCATCTCGGATGAATCCACATCATGGTACGAGCCATAGTGCAATGCAACGCGAAGATCAACAACGGGATACCCGGCAAGTACGCCGTCTTTCATGGTTTCAACGACGCCTTTTTCGACAGCCGGAATGAACTTGCCTGGAACGACTCCGCCAACAATTTCATCAACAAACTCGAATCCCTGTCCGCGTTTCAACGGTTCCAAACGAAGGTGAACATGACCGTATTGGCCGTGACCGCCACTCTGTTTCTTGTGTTTGTACTCAGCGTCTTTGGCAATACCTTTTATGGTTTCGCGATACGGAACTTTTGGTTCGATGAGGTCAACATCCACATTGAACTTCTGTTTCAACCGCTTTACAATAATGTTAAGGTGCAACTCTCCCTGCCCGCTGATGATCGTTTGATGTAATTCGGGATCAACTCGAAAAACGAATGTGGGATCTTCTTGATGAAGAGTGTGCAGCCCAGTCGACATTTTATCCTCGTCGCCTTTTGTTTTGGGCAGTATTGCAGCATGGAACACCGGCTCTGGAAACTCTATCGGTGTATACACGACAGGAAAGGATTTGCTGCTCAGGGTGTTGTTTGTGTGTGTATCTTTCAATTTGACAACTGCACCCAGATCGCCGGCCATCAATCGGGCCGCTTCTTTTCGCTCTTTTCCATTCATGATAAATAATTGCGCAAGGCGTTCAGGTTTTCCATTTGCTTCATTAATCATGTCGAGGCCGGGAGCAACAGTCCCCGAACAGACCCGAAACAATGAAAGTTCTCCAACATGAGATTCAGACAGCGTTTTGAAAACGAACAGCGAAGGAGGACCGTTCACATCCTGGCGCACTACAACGTCTGCCTGAGCATCGCCGTTATGCTTTCCCGGTGTCGTTCCATGCAGATCACCGAAATCTGTAGGGGCCGGGCAATACTCGGTGACGAAGTCCATCAGGCTCGTCACACCAATGTTTTGTGTTGCAGCAATACACAACAGTGGAAATACTTTTCGTGCACGAATCCCAAGACGCAAGCCTGTGCGCAGATCGTCGTCCGAGAGGCCCTCCTTCTCAAGGTATTTGTTGAGAAGAGCTTCATCTGTTTCCGCAACTAACTCAACCAACTGTTGTCGAAAACTCTCGGCTCTGCCTTTCGCCTCAGCAGGGATTTCAAGTTCCGTGTATTTTCCATTGCCACCGGGAGTAAACTTCAGCACTTTCATCTTTAGTATGTCGACAATGCTGTCGAATCCTGCTCCCTCTTTCAAAGGAAATTGCACAGGCACGACGTCATGGCTGATCATTTCGTGTGTTTGCCTCAACACCCGTTCAAAATCAGCGTTCTCATTGTCGATTTTATTGATGACAAAGACGACGTTATTGCGGAGTTCGTTGGTGTATTTCCCTACTATTTCCGTTCCTACTTCCACACCTTCCACAGCTTTGAGTAGAATAACCGCAGTGTCCGAAACTCGCAGTGAGGATTTGACTTCACCCGTGAAATCTGTGTACCCGGGTGTATCGAGAATATTCAGTTTGATGGTCTTCCATTCACAAAAGAGAAGAGACGCGTTGATGGATATCTGCCTGTCAATTTCGTCCGGATGGTAATCGGAAAGAGTATTTCCTTCTTCCACCTTCCCGAGCCGGGTAGTGCTTCCTGATGAGAAAAGCATGGCTTCAGAAAGCGACGTCTTTCCAGCGCCCCCGTGGCCGATGAGACTGATGTTACGGATGTGATCGGGTGTATATTCTTTCATGGTAGTGTCACTCCCTTCTCAAAGTATTTACCCTGGCAGGATGATGCGGTGGTGATACGAAGCGTTTAGCAACAACAATCACTGGAGCAGTACAGCATCTTCAAACACGTCTGCAAACCCCTCAGGCACGAACCCGATCAACAAATGTCCGAACTCCCTTGAACAATGCTGCAACAAATGCGACGGTGTCAAGGATTGGGCCCTCTATTCGCTCCTGCACCTTCCGTTCAAGCGCAACAATGTTTTCGGCTACTTCTCTCACCGATCCCATCGACTCGCGAATAATCATTACTTGGTCGTCCACATTTTCAACGATGCTTTTCACGCGAGTTGTGATGAATTCAAGATTATCAAGAACCGGAAGCACGCGGGACGTCACTTCCTTGAGATCCTTCTCAACATTTGTCAACATGTCCCTCACCCGCAATAACACGAGAATGAGGTAAACGCAGAGAGCAGAGACACAGACCAACGCAAGTATCTGTGCGATCACAAGAAAAGTTTCCACGATGTCTCCTTTTGTTTTAGGCGAGATGAACTAGGACCGTTTCCGTTCGTCTTTGTAAGCATCCATCCCCGCCTTCACGGCATTTTTCACGCGTATACCTTCTTCGATGACCGTTCCGGTTTTAAGTTTTGCATCGGAAAGGACCTTATCAGCGTCTTCAAGCAACGAGCTTGCCCTATTCTTCGCATCAACAAT
>JBGPGQ010000114.1:0-9157 GCA_041483995.1 Bacteroidota bacterium | reverse complement strand
GAACTATGTTCCATTTGATCCTCGCGTGCCTGAGGTTATAACGTTGGTTGACGGTCTTGCAGCGGTTCAGCTCGGCGGTATTCTGACGATTCCTGCAAACGCAGGCGCCAACGACGAGACGGATTTCACGGGAACGTTTATCCTCTCAGCTTCATACACCGGCCTGTAAGAAATATCCTGTTCACAAGAAAGGGATTGTCCGAGTTTGTTAGTACGTATTGAACCAGGACAGTCCCTTTTGTATATTATTTTTCACTGAGTTGGTTTCGTGCAGGGCAGAATATGATCAAGTTACTACGTTTGGTGTTGGTGTGTTGTCTTTTTGTTGTGTCAATCAGTGCGTATGCAGGTGTTTCGGTTTTCCCCCAGCAAATCTTTATCACTCCTCAAAACCGTTCCGCTCCCCTTTTTATTACGAACGGATCCGACGCTGAGACCGAAGTCTGGATCACGTTTACGGGGGAATATCCCATAGGGTTCCAAAACGGAAAGATAACTTTTGAATACGCGGACACGCTGGAGAATTCTCCTTCAGCAGTTTCGTGGGTGAAAGCAGTCCCCGAGAGGCTGGTCCTGGCTGCTCGGGAAAAAAGAACCGTCCGATTATTTGTAACTCCACCCCTCGGGCTTACTGAAGGGGAATATTGGGCCCGCGTCATAGTCCACGATAAGGCAACCAAAGTACAGTTACCGAAAGCAAGCAGGCCGGGTATGCGCCTGGCTATGCAAATGATCACGGAGACTGGCATACCGTTCCATGTAAGGCGGGGGACCCCCAGGTCTGGGGTGATTGTCAAGGGGGCAACTGCTTCCCTGAATAAAAACATGCTCTCGTTAAAACTGGACCTGGAAAGGCGGGGAAATTCTTCCTTTTGGGGACGCCTGAACTATCGCCTCATGGACGACTTCGGAAAGACTGTTCAGAAGAAGGAGTTTCGACTTGTTGTCTACAAAGCATTTTCGTATGTTACAGATATTGATATTACCGGCATACCTTCCGGGACATATAGAATTGATCTGGTTATAGATGACAGGCACCCTGACCTGACATCGGAATATCGTATCAAGAGCGAAAGCGTTGCTCACTCTGCAACGATTTCAATTCCTTAATGGCCGACGGACGTTTTGAAACCATCGGTGCAAACATGCAATGTGTGATAAGGTCATTGGTTGTTGAAATTCGAAGAGGGGGAGGCTGTGATTCAGGGACTTCAATGTGGAGACTTGGAGAAGATGCGGCTATTTTTCTTATTGCTATTATTGGCGGTATTTCCTTCTAATGCTATTCTCTCTCAAACTGCCCCCGTTGAGGAGCTTGCCAAAGAGGAAACGGTTCCAATTCAATTTGCCCTCCACCGCGCGGGAAGCATTGAAATCATCAGCCTTCAACGTAATGGGAAGGTATATCTTCCGATACAGGATGTATTCAATTTTCTCAAAATCAAGAATGAGTACAATGCTTCAGCACGTACCCTGACGGGCTTCTATATTACGGCGGATACCCCATACGTGATTGACCTGGTGGAAATGAAAGCAAATGTGGGAAAACGTACTGTCGTACTCGGCCCTGAGGACTTTCTGGTGCGCAATGATAAGATGTATCTGCGCGTGGGACTGTTTGATGAAGTGTTTGGCCTTCCCGTTGAATACAAAGAACGACAACTAAGCGCAAAGCTCGCCACGCGGGAATCGTTGCCCATATTCCTTGATCAACGCCTCAAACGACTTGAACATGAACTTGCCTTGCGTCAAGGCAGCGCTAGCCCGGATGCCGTTTTGCCCCGTCCGTTCATATTTCTCGACGGTGTTCGGCTGGATTACAGCCTCACGCAATCTCTTGCCGCTCTCCGAACACCCCTACGAACATACAGCACTCAGTTAGGAGCTGACATACTCGGTGGTGATGTTGAAGCTCGGTTCATCGGTCGCTTGCCTTACACGTCGCGGACGCAACAAACAAGGGCGAGATGGAGGTTTGTGCCGTCAGGAACCACTGCTATTCGTCAAGGTATCATAGGTGATTTTGTAACAAGTGGGTTGATACCGCGCCAGGCGTATGGCCTTCAAGTTACCAATCGCCCACCATATCGTAGGATAGTGTTTGGTAATGAATTATTTTCCGGCAGTGCCCAGGCTGCTCGGAATGTCTATTTTTACAACAATGTGCAGCTTGCGGAAATACAACCCGCTACGACTGATGGTCAGTATGTATTCGAAACACCAATCTTGTATGGGTCGAATCTGATTGACGTCCGGTCGTACAGCGAGTGGGGAGAGCTCTTTCAAGATTCCTATCGCATTATTATTCCGCCCAATATGATTCCTCCGGGAGAGGTGGAGTACGAGATGTCCGCCGGGCGCTTGCGCGACGAAAATGGTCTTCCGTGGTACGCTAACATGTCGACCTCGTGGGGAACAACGTCGCACGTTACCAACGAGTTGAAGATGGAATACTACGATATGGACTTTCTTCCGACGAAAATCTTCCCCTCGTTCAATAATACCACTCGTATTACGGAACACCTCATCGGCGAAGCCGTCATTTCGCCCAATGCATTGTTTAGAGGGAGCTTGTCTCTTGCTTCTCCATTGTCGTTCAATGGTTCATTCTCTTACACCAAGTATAGAAGTGTTACGTTGTTCAATCCGCGCAATGCAATAAATGAGATGAGCGCTTCTGCTTCTGCGCCACTGTGGTCAAATGGCTTCCGGTTTGCAATGGATATTTCCGGTCAGCAAACGATATTCAAGGTGTTCAGAGAGCGTAATTTCCAGATAGGGGCAAGTCTTGCGACAGGAATTGTCAGCTTGAGGGTGTTCCATCTTGCTGGGTGGTCATATTCATATAACTTGAATAGCACTGCATTGGTCAATCAGGAAACTGCCATTACACTTCGCGGGCGATTGCCTGCCAATGTGCTGCTTATTGCCAGCACACGGTTCAATCATATTGATCGCAGATTCACTGATCTGGGGTTGAGCACATTTGTTACTCCCATGCCGAACTTTGTTTTTGATTTCCAGTACGATAGAAATCTGGTTTTCCAATCCAATCTCTTTCGCTTGCGCCTGCGATATGCATTCCCGTTTGTCCGAGTTGCTGCCACTTCTGCGACCAACTCAGGTGCGCTCGTGTCGGGTAGCCGTACTGTCTATTCGCAGTCAGTGAGTGGGTCGATAGGTGTTGCACCGATCGAAGGAGATGTTTTTTTTGACTACAGGGGACAGGATGCAGGATATGGCGGTTTGTTTGTTCTGCCGTTCGACGACGCGAACGGCAATGGAGTCCGGGATGCGAGTGAAAAGATTTTGACTGATGCAAAGGTACGGGGAACAACGGCTCTGCCCGGGGGCGGACACACATTTACTTTATTCCCCGGCGTAGGATGGGGGACAACACGTGCGGCTCCCTATGAGGATTATGTTGTTTCCATAGATAGGAAAGGGTTCGAGAATCCCCTTGCTATACCCCGGTATAACACTTTCCAGGTTGCAGTCCAGCCGGGTCGTTTCTCATATATAGAAATACCGGTTGTCAACGGTGGAAGTATTCGGGGCGCTGTTCGCAATAATCTTGGTGGTGTTGGTGTTGAAGGATTGACGGTACGACTGCGGGAAATACCGGGCGAAGAATCCGGGGGAACACCCCCACGGATACCCTATGAACAAACTACCAAGACATTTTCGACGGGGGAATTCGAATTTATTGCTGTTCCACCGGGAGACTATCAGATTTCCCTTGACCCCTTGCAGATTGAAAATTTAGGTTTTGTTGCCCAGCCTTGGACCAGACAGATTTCGGTTGAGTCGAAAGCAGACGGGGATTTTCACGAAGGTGTTGATTTTTCGCTCACGCGTCGATAAAGAATCAGTAATTGGGAGAAATACTCATGAAGAACTATGTTGCATGGATTATGGGAGTGCTCATTCTGGGGTGTGGTTCGTTTTCAACCGGCGCCCGTGCCCAATCAACCATACGTAATCTGAATATCGCCCCGATGGCAATTGATTCAACGGATGATGACGATGCTGAATTCCTTGGGGATCATCAGGGAGACCTTGATGATGACCCGGACTTCATTGTCACTGCTGTCGGTCCGCAATGGCACTGGCAGAATCCTTTTCCGCAGGGAAATAATTTGTGGGGAATGGATCTCGTGGGAGTTGATTCTGTCATGATTGTTGGCGACCGCGGTACGTTTGTTAATTCAACAAACGCGGGTGACGACTGGACCACGCTTCATTCCATAACCCCTTCGCCACGCCGACTCACAGCTGTGGATTTTGTTGATGCTCAAACAGGCTATGCTGTTGGCGTAGGTGGGATGGCATTGAAAACAATCAACGGCGGTGCGTCATGGTCGGAACTCAACACAGGCACCCTCTCCGCGCTACTCGGTGTCAAGTTTGCGACTGTTGATTCCGGCTGGATTGTTGGTTCCATGGGCACCATCCGCCGAACGACAGATGGAGGCATAACATGGACAGGGCAGGTTGTACCGTCTCTTCTTGATATTAATGGGGTTGATTTTGCTGGAAGCGAATTGGGATGGGTGGTCGGAGATTCGGGAAAAATTTATCATACAACGAATAGTGGCAATACGTGGACGCTACAGACTTCTTTTATACCGACCGATCTGAACGCCGTGACCTTTATCGACGCCGATCAGGGTTGGACGGTTGGCGCGTTAGGAAGATTGGCTCGCACCACAAACGGAGGGGCCACATGGTTTTCGGGCGGCATCGGCCTCCTGGAGGGATTGACTTCTGTCAGTTTTGTTGATCCTGCGGTTGGTTTTGTCACCAGCGAGACAGGCTTGATTCTCAAGACGATTACTGGCGGCTCTTCATGGCAGGTACAGGCATCAGGGACCACCTTACCACTGACAAGTATACGCATGAAGAATGCGTCAGAGGGATACGCATCCGGCTTCAAGGGAATGCTGGTAAAGACAACAGATGGTGGCTCATCGTGGGCGTCGATTCGTAGAGGATTTGAAGCGCTTCTTCGCGGTGTTCATTTTGTGACAGCAGACTCTGGTTGGGTTGTGGGTGACAAGGGAGTGATTTATGCAACCAGTGATGGCGGCGCACATTGGATTGCTCAGAGCAGCGGGACGGTTTCCGCCATTGATCATGTGTTCTTTACCAATTCTCTCAACGGCGTTACGTGTGGCAAGCGGGGGCTTATTTTGCGGACCATCGATGGCGGCAACACATGGACCAGTGCCCTGGCAACAGGTACCACCGCGAGGCTCTATAGAATATTTTTTACATCGCCGCAGATAGGGTGGTGCGTAGGAGCAAGAGGAGTGTTGTTGAAGACCAACAACGGTGGCATTTCGTGGACCCCGCAGGTATATGGCGGGCACAAGAATCTCTACGGTGTATTCTTTGCTGACTCAGCCGATGGTCATCTGGTCGGGTCAGGGGGAACCATTTATAGGACAACCAATGGAGGGATAAACTGGCAACAGATTATCACTCCGAATCAACGTACGTTATATTCTGTCTGGTTCACAAGTCCAAGTGTAGGGTATGCATCCGGTTTGCACGGTACAATCCTCAAAACAACCAATGGTGGTACCAGTTGGGGGACATTAACTACGGGCGTGACCAAGGCGTTATACACAATCCAAATGGTTGATGCGGACACGGGCTTTGCGGCGGGGTTTGCCGGCACCGTTCTCAAAACCACGGATGGCGGAGCCAGTTGGAACACAACGGCCTCAGGGACTGGAAGAACTTTTTATGATCTGCATTTCTTCGCACAGGACCGCGGCTGGGTCGTAGGTACGTACGGAGTTATCATGAGCTACACCGGCACCCTGGTTGATTTCCAGGGATCCAATCGCGTAGGGGATATGGCCCCGGGGACGGCATTGATTGAACAGAATTATCCAAACCCGTTCAATCCGTCAACAAAAATTCGTTTTGTGTTGAGCAAGTCTTCCAGTGTCACGATCAAGGTCTATGATATTCTCGGAAGAGAAGTGGCAGCCCTTCTCGAAAATGAATCGATGTCCGAAGGTGCACACGAGATTACGTTTGCTGCCGCTGAGAATTTTTCTGCGGGTGTTTATTTTGCCAGATTGACGGGTGCCGGCATTGAGAATGCCGTCGTTCGCAAGATGCTTCTGTTGAAATAGTGCGTAGCGGAGTCTACGTGAACAGGATTCTCTTCCTTCTTCTACTGTTGATACAGTGCGGGGGCTACGCTGCCGCGCAGGAAGCATGGGTGTGGCAGAACCCCCTTCCACAAGGGAATAATTTGTTGGACGTGGCAATGTCCACCCCTCTTGCTTGCGTAGGTGTGGGATCGAGGGGAACAGTTGTGAGCACAACAAACCGCGGCATTTCGTGGAAGGTCAGCACACAGGTTACTCAGTTTAACGGCGTATTCCGGAATGTCGCGTATGCAGGTGCCTCGAATTTCTGGACGGTTGGAGATTCCGGGGTTGTGCTTCACTCCACGGACGCGGGAGTGGAATGGACCAGGCAGCAGTTAGGCCAGGTAGAGAGAGCATTGAACGGCCTTTTTTTTAGTAACATAACTCATGGAGTGATTGTGGGAGACGCCGGCAAAATCTATACAACGACAAATGGCGGCCTCTCGTGGATAGATCATTCCATGGCAACAGTTCACCAGCGACTCTCCTCGGTCTTTATGCTATCGAGTGGAACAGGTTGGGCCTGCGGAGATTCCGGAACGATCATCAAAACCCTCGACGCAGGAAGTACATGGGAATTGCAGACAAGCAATACAGCTCTGAGATTGAATACTGTTTGTTTTCTCTCTGATACAGTTGGCTGGTGTGCTGGTGACAACGGTAAATTGCTGATGACGATTAATGGTGGCTCTATATGGTTCACTCAAGTGAGCGGTACGGCAAAGTCGTTGGCGTCAATGCAATTTGTTAATCAGTCGCGCGGAATTATTGCGGGCGGAGGGACATTCGCCGGTGTTATTGTCTATACGACTGACGGCGGATTGAGTTGGGGGAAACAGGATGTAAATGCGGATGGCTTGAATGGCGTATCATTTGTCGATTCGTTGAATGGGTTCTTTGTCGGTGAAAATGGCGTTATTGGCCGGTCTACCGTGGGGGTGACATCCTTTTCTCCCTCGCCGGGCACTGCAAGTTTTACGAATCAGATTTTTTCCATCGCGGTCTTGGACTCCAATGACATATGGGTCTCCGGAGAAAGGGGACTTATCCTTGGCTCTACAAATGGGGGACAGGTGTGGTCGCAGCAGCTCACAACAACAACGAATTGGCTCTACGGTATATGCAGGGCTTCTCATAGCCGTGGATGGGCGGTTGGAGATGCCGGTACGATTCTCACCACCGGTAATGCCGGGAATACTTGGGAGAGCCAGACGAGTCCGGTTACCGTTGCACTGAATTCCGTGTTCTGCCTTGATGCTCAGCGTGTGTGGGCAGTGGGAAACGGCGGAAGCATCGTCTCAACGGCAGATGGTGGTCTTAATTGGACATCTCTTTCAGTCGATAGTTCCAGTTCGCTGACCTCGATCTTTTTCCCGACGAGTCAGGTTGGTTTCGCTGTTGGGTTAAATGGCAGGATAGTTCGCACCACCGATGGAGGCACAACATGGGACTTGTTGCCTACCGGAGTTCAGACAGACTTTTTCTCGGTGTATTTTTTGAACGCCACAACAGGATGGGTGGTGGGTGAACTGGGACTCTTCTTCCGGACTGTCGATGGCGGTGCAACGTGGCAGGTCAGTTCATTGGGCGCTTCTGCGCACACGACGTTGTCTTCGGTCTATTTTGCGGATGATCAGTTGGGTTTTGCTGCAGGCAGTAATGGTGTTATCGTGAGGTCGACGAACGGAGGAGATACATGGAACCAGCTTACCTCTGTTACATCCACGATTCTTTTTGGAGCGCGATTTGCAACCCGCGATATCGGCTGGGTTGTTGGAAGCGGAGGGACAATTCTGAGGACAGACAATGGCGGCGGTCCATTACCACAACCGCCACCACCACCCGCTATACCGGCAGACTTTGAGTTGCAATCGAATTTCCCGAACCCGTTCAACGGCGCAACCACCATCCGGTACCGTTTCGTCGGACAATCGCAGCGGGTATTGTTGCAGGTGTTTAATATACTCGGTGAACGTATCGCAACCCTTGTGGATGAAATTGAAAGCCCGAACAGCAGTTCCGCAAGCTCATATTATGAAACATCCTTTGATGCCTCGAACCTTGCAACAGGCGCCTACCTTGTGCGGCTGCGGGTAGGCAGTTCCCAGGATGTTAAAAAAATGCTCATTATACGATAGTAATCAATAACTTCACATATACTTCACGATAGCTTTGCTCTTACTGTACGGTGGCTTTGTATATATGCTCGTACAGCAAGTTCACAAAGTTATCAAAACCATAGGAGGTTCCCCCATGAAACATTTCATAACAATTCTTGCTGCAATAGTTCTCTTGATGTCATGGACACAGCAAGCTTCGGCACAAATTGCCACGCACGTCGTGATTAGCGAAGTGTACGGCGGCGGTGGTAACGGAGGTTCTACCTGGACCAACGATTTTGTTGAGCTCTACAATCCCACTGCCATCGCTATTGACATGACTGGTTGGTCTGTGCAATATTCCTCAGCAACAGGTTCGACATGGGCGTCCAATCCGACAGCTCTTTCCGGAATTATTGCATCTCATGGTTTCTATCTTGTTCAAGAATTACAAGGTGCTGGAGGAACGATATCTTTGCCAACCCCAGACGCGATTGGCATAATTGCAATGTCTGGAAGCAACGGCAAGGTTGCGCTTGTAAACACTACCACTGCATTAACTGGAACGGATCCGCATCTTGATGCTTCTGTTGTTGATTTCGTAGGTTATGGCACGACGCCGAATGGGTTTGAGGGAAGTGGTGCAACGGGAACGGCGTTAACCAATACAACGAGTGCCGAGCGAAGAGCAAAGAACAACTCTACATATCCTGATTCGATGGGATTCGGCGGCGCCGATTCACTGAAAGGGAATGGATGGGACACAAACGATAACGCTGCAGATTTTGTGGTGCATGGTCTTTTGCCAGACCCCCAGAATTCCTCTTCGCCACTTGAGACTCCACCGTCTTTAGGTAATATTTCTCCATCCATCGGTACAGTTTCTCG
>JBGPGQ010000113.1:0-9289 GCA_041483995.1 Bacteroidota bacterium | reverse complement strand
GGTAGCAGCAAGCTGTTTGAAGTCGTGTATTTGTTTGTATGGTATGTTGGTCCGATGAGCAAGACTGCTTCACTGGATTTTATTGGTGCTACGGGAGTAACTGCACTACCATATTTACCATTGGTCTATCTGGCACTTACAATTGGATTGCTTGTTGCCTCATACGTTGGCAGGAAGAGAAAGGTGCATTGATAAGAATAAATAGACTGCGAAAGAAGATCGGAGGGAATCTTCACTGTTAGGTCAAATATTCTTGTCTGACCTGTAAGGACGAATGTGATTCTCAGCGGACAGGCAGGAATGCCTGTCCTACCGGTTATTAGGGATTCAATTGGATTTTCAGATATTCCCCAAAGTACTAACGCATAAGACTGCCGTGATCGCAAGACTACTATTTGTTCATGACAGCGCTATTTGAGTAGAAGCATCTTCCGTGTTTCTACAAACGCTCCGGATACAAGTCTGCAGAAATATACTCCGCTTGTAACGCTGGCCGCGTCCCAATTGACTTTATACTTTCCTGGTTCCTTCACCTCATTCACGAGCGCCTTAATTTCCCGGCCAAGCAAGTCATAGATCTTTAGAGTGACAAATGAAGAGCGAGGAATGTCAAACGCAAAAGTCGTGGATGGATTGAATGGGTTGGGATAGTTTTGGTCAAGCTCATATGTTTTTGGAATTGCAACCATCAATCTAATTGTCTTCCGTGCTATTGGAAAACCACCAGACAATAGGACAATGGAGAGATTATCCTGTGCTCCTGCCTTGACTGCAGGGAGAATTTCAAAAATAACAGAAACACAACTGGTTGAATCAACTTGCAACCTGTTTGTTTCAACAGTTACCGAGTTAATTTTCACCCAACTCGGTGTTTCCCGGACCTCCACGGACAGATCATCCAATTCTTCAGACAATTTGTTTTTCACTTCTAGTGTAACGGTGTTTCCCTTTGCTTTCGGTTCAACCCGATAAACTGTACCGGAAGCATGCGCCACGCTCAATGAGAAGACAACCGTATAAACTACTACGGACATAGCGTGTTTGAATTGCATGTGTGGTCTTCCTTCAAATATTATTGGTCATTGGTCCATCCCATCACTCCGGTACCGTCATTGTTATCGGAGCAGAGTATTGTACTGTAAGATCTGAGTTGATCTGCTTCAACCGATAATCCCACGCGCCTGGAGTCGTGCTCTGATCTAGATATGTATAGTTTTGCGGGGTGTACGTTGTGCCATGGCCCGGGATGAGGCTGCTTATGCTTTGGTATTGTCCGGATGAATGGGGCGCCTTTTGCACTTCAAAGCCATTGTTGTTTGTTTCGATCACCGTCGTCCAATTAAGGCGCACAGTGTTGCCCTTCCAGAGAGTACCAGTGAAGCTACCGATGCGCGTAGGGATGATCATTCTTTGCAAGTACTCAACGTTAAATCGGAGTAGCGCATAGGCTTCGCTCATAAGATGTACCACACTGTCCTGCTGTACCTGTGCAACAGCCGTATCGAGTCGAAGCACGGCCATGTTCTTGTTCTGCTGGTTCAAATCCGAGTGTACACGCCCCAAGAGCCCCGTGTACTTATTGGCGGTGGATTGATCGAGTATCCAATTGAGTGCTCGGGCCTGTGTGGTGTAGGAACTGATGGTATCTGTGAATGCAGTGGTGGTAATTGTTGGAGGTGGAGTAGGACATATTGTTTTCCGCAAAATATGATCATTTGGGAAAACTCGGAGCGGAGCGAGCAATTCCTCCATTAGAGAGGGCGGCTCACCTGTGAACGCAAGACCAACAGCATTCCCAGCAAGATAGCTGTTGACAATAGCCGGTAATCCGGCACTCTTGAATGAGAACCCTCCCAAAGAATGGCCGGGCGCTATGTTCGTAGTGTCAGAGTGAAGGCCAGATGTATTGACGAGAGAGTTCGACCACTCCCATAATTGCTGATTCAAGGCGAGCATCATCCAAGTGTTGTTTGGTTTTTCTGGCGAGAGAATCGTTGCAGGATGTACTGTTGCAAACGAAAGAAGATGTTGTTGGCTGGATGGAAGAAGGCTAAGAACATAAGAATATTTGTATAGACTCGTTGTCGTATCAAATGCAACAAGACAAGTAACTACTGGATCAATCTTGGTGGAGGGTTCCAACGTGTCCCCATATTGGATCCCGTCAACAGTGTACTGTAACAAGTAATTGCCCGTTGTAGGAATGAACGTCACTGAGGCTGTATCCTGTGCTTGAGACGTAGTCCTGCTGGAGCAAATCAGCAGGACTGCAAGAACCAGACTTTTCATGATTAACCCTCTTAGTAGTCCAAGTGATAGTGTTCAAGCATTGTACCTTTAAAGTGCCCATCAGCTTTCTTGACGCCGTAGGCTCTTGCAAGGCTTTCGAAGGCAGCATTGCCCTTCCACTTGCCAGATGCATCACGTACTTTGACTCCCACCCTAACACCATGTATTTCTGTTCTAATATCTGCATCCAGCCCCTCGCGGTGCTCTGCGTGACTTGGTCTCCATTGTCCGCTAATGTCAAAGAGGCCCCCATAAGGTAAACTCATGTCATTGATAAACAACATTGTTTGTCCTAAACTATCGACCCAAGCATTTGCTATGAGAGGGAGTGAATCTCTTACTATTTGCGCTGTATAATGATTATTGTCAGGGGTTTGGGAGCAACCAGCAGGACTGCCTGGGCCGTGATGTTGACAAGTACCCCCAACTAGATCGAACCTTGAACTGTTGTCAACAAGGCGGCTAAGACCTTTCACAATGGTGATTAGGCTTAGTGTATCAAATCTTGTTGTGTCACTAACCAATCTTGCTTTTATTTGTTCCACGCCTCCGAACTGCGAAGCAAGAAATGTAAATCTCAATGTACCAGTACTGTCTGTCCTACGAGTAAATGTGTCAACCGTGTCAACCCCAGGCCCTGGAATCCTCGGTATGATATATCTTCCCATCGGTCTATTGCCGCCGTGAGAATGACCTCCACTGTCTATTAGTGTAGGTCTTTGCACCTGTACCTGGTAGTTTCTGATTGCAGAATCCTCCCAGGCAACGTGAAGTTGAAGGTCGACATAATTTCTTTTTGTGGTTGTGTCGTTATGACTGACATAGGTTGGGTATACATTGGTAGAATCCGGTCTTGTAAATCTTACCGCGGTGTCGGCATACTCGATGAACTGATCCACGCGTTCATCATAGGTAAAATCTAGACAGTGGGCCTCTGGCCACATGGTCATTGACCATACCGGAGGATCAGAGGAGAGAAGGTTTATTTCCCTGGCCAGGCATGGATACACTGCATGGACAACAAATCTTAATGTATCCCCTGCATGCACAGGGGCAAAATAGGCTTTGCCAAGATTGAGCGATCCCGTATACAACCAGTCGAAAACTTCTCTGCAAACATCAGTAGCTGTACTAAAGTCTGTCCCCGTTGTCCATGATGAAACAATCGGTGAAAACTGTCTGGTAAAAATCTTCGTTCCTTTGATAATATCTACGGTCTGACCAAGCACGATTTCCGGTGGGCCGCCAACCCAAAGCCTTTGGTATCCGTATCCATTGCCATTGGAGCCTGAGAATTTGAGCATCCCGTTTCTTGGAGCAATAATGAACAGGTCGGGAGGCGGCGTTTTTGTAGGCCAGATGCCTATCTGGCCGCTTTGCCGAATCTCAACCGTGTCTCGAATGTGAATTTGTGAAAAAGATGACCCAAAACAAAAGAGCGGGGACAGCAAAAGGAATCGCAAAGCAAGAGCAGTTCTTCTTGAAGTTTCTCCCACATATTTACATCTCTGAGTTCGGAGGCGGCGAACTCGCATATGAGCATTGAACATAAACAACCCCTGCAAAGCTATGGTGTTCGTTTACCCAAACTTCGGGCACAGCAAGAATGTGTATCGCAATACGAGATTGGTTGAAGATAATCGGATCACATAGCGTTGTCAAGTGTTTTTTTACGAACATCGAATATTTTCTGCCGATTTACTTCCGATGTCCTCTCAAAATTTACAGTCGGATCTGGCTAGTCGAGAACACGGTAGGACTTTGCTGAAGCAATATACTCAAGGAGCAATAGCAAGAGAATACTAACGAAGAAGTAGGAGCTTCTTTGTGACGATGAGTGTGGGCGTGGACAGTCTATAGAAATAAACGCCACTTACCATGTGGCTTGCATCCCAACTAACAGTGTACCTCCCGCGCTCCTTCACTTCGTTTACAAGCGTCGCAACTTCCCGGCCCAACACATCATACACCTTCAGCGAGACGAATCCGTTGTCCGCGATCTGCAGCCCGATACTTGTACTTCCATTAAACGGATTTGGAAAATTCTGTGCGAGGAACGCCTCCTGTGGGATTTCAGGCGCGGGCTCTACTGATGTAATCAACTCATTCCTATAAAAGTGGATCCCACCTTTGCCGACCCCAATGAAAAAATCCTTGTCTCCATCATTATCTATATCAACGAAGGCAGGCGCGGCGTCACTTGTTGCTTCTGTATTTGCATAGTGGTTGGTGATCCGTACAAACTGTGCATTGGTTGGCGTTCCAGTGTTCTGATAGAATTCAACTCGACCCTCCTCGGTTCCAATGAACAGGTCGAAATCGCCATCGCCGTCGATATCGGTAAATGTCGGAATCGGATTCTGGACAACGATGTTCCCGTATGACGTAGTTTCCAAATGGGGAAGGAACAAACTGGGTGAGCCGACATTGCGATAAAAACTGATTCGTCCGGAGACTGTTCCAACGAACATATCAACATCGCCGTCGTTATCAATATCAACAAATGTCGCGGCGTTATATTGGGAGAAATTGATTGTATCGACCGGCGAGGACTGATGGACAAAGACTGCCGACTGTGCATTGCCTATATTGCGATAGAATTTCATTGGTGAACTGAATGAGGAGAGAAACAGGTCTTTGTCTCCATCATTATCGATGTCAACGAATGAAGGAACATATAAGAACCCCCCGGTGATATTCTGATACGCGGTGTCGACAAGTGAAAATGATGGTACTGTTGTGCTTCCTGTGTTTTGAAAGAACGCCAGTCGACCTTCGAGTCCGCCAACAAAGAGATCTTGATCTCCATCCGCGTCAATATCGACGAAGGCTGGGTGGGCATTTCGACCAACATCAATGACCGACAAGTAATCTTCTGTCTGTAGCTGGAAGGATGGGTTCACTGCTGACCCATTGTTTCTGTAAAACCAGAATCCATGTGTTTGTTCAATCCCGCCAATCACCCCAACGAACAAGTCAAGATCGCCATCGCCATCAATGTCGACCAATGAAGCCTGGTTGAATCCCTGAGTGTTCACCGGGTCATTAAGCGGATAGTGGCTTGTATTGCACTGCATCTGTGGACTCTGCGGTGTGCCGATATTCTGAATAAAGAAAAGGCCAGTCCAGTTGATATCGCCGACAAAGAAATCGAGGTCCCCGTCGCCATCAATATCGGCAAACCTGAATGCACTGGCCCCGTGTCGCGCAGAGGAGAGGAAGGTGTTTGTACATGTATCACCCAGGACAAGTATATTCTGCCAGAAATCCGTTACAAAGTGGTAGAGCGGTTTTGTCGATGAACCGACATTCTCGTAATAATTCACCGTGCCAATGGCATTGCTGGAAAAGAAATCAAGATCCCCGTCGGCGTCGATATCAACAAAGGCGGGGATGCTGTTTGTACCAGGGAACACCGGATTATTATTGACGTCGAGTAAAGTCGGGATGTCAAGAGCAAAGACCGGGTTGGAAGGCGTACCGACATTCTTGTAGATGCGAATCCCGGTACCGATACTATCTTCCGTGGCAAGGTCCATCAGCCCATCCCCATCGTAATCGACAAACAGAAAGAAGCGTGAGAATGATGGGAGTTGGGTTGCATCGGTGCGTAGTTTGTAGTTTGCAACTGATGGCGTTCCCTCGTTGCGGTAAAATGTAGCGACGAGATCGTTGTCCAGAACAAAAAGGTCGAAGTCTCCATCTCCGTCAATGTCGACGAACTGGTGCATGGGAGAATCCACACCACCGGCAAATGGAAGCGCGATAGGTGAACCGTTTGCGGTGACAGGGATGGCGTCTACCTGGCGGAGGAAGGGTTGGGCTAGCGCAAAGCTCAAAACAAAGCAATTGAGAAGTAACTGCTTGAGAATCATAGCTTCTACACTGCGCAGGTTGGCAAGAGGTTCATCAATTTCTGGTCCTCTGAAGTACATATTGACCAAGCTCAATAACATCGGTTGGCAACTCATCGGAAAATGTTCTGAGGTGTTCTTCGAGCTTGTCCCTCTCCGAATCATTAACGGCGTAGAACGAAACCGTATCTCCTGAGACCACAACATTATTTGTAATAGCCCAACGCCCGATTCTTTCCCATTGTGGGGGAAGACGGCTCGTGCTATCGCGGTTGAACCAGTGATCGTACACGATTGCAATCTGGACTCCCTTTGACTGAGCGATCTCGTGGATTGCAGTTTGGTCGTAGGTCCCTTCACTTTTCTTCCGAGCTACCTCGGAGCTCGCTATTCCCACCAAATCAAGGCAATGGACATCCGCATAATAGTTGATCGCGCCGATGTCATTAGCTGCTATGCTGCCTTCTTGATAGAACCTCCTGATGAACGAAGCCATCTGGTATTGCTGCTCGTATATGTTCTTTGTTGCTTGAGGTAACAGGTTGAGTGATTCTGCACCGCGCCATAGCAGCGGCAAAGCAAGAAGACACACCATCGCATATTTGGGAATGGCTGATTCTTGGAACGTTCGCGATACGGCCTGTCTCAATTGCGGATCCTTGAAGTTATATGCAATAACAAAAAGCCCTGTAGCAACAAGGTACGCTTCATAGCGATAAAATTGTCCTATGTGGGCAAATGCTGGGTGACAAATGGTCGACATGCCGCAGAGAAGATTCATTATCTGGGTCTCGTCCCAGAGTGGGGCTCCCTTCCTGTGCCGGTATATGAACAACGCTGTGACAACAGCAGTGATTGAAAGAAGGTGAGGAGCTTCAGCAGAATGTTGATAGCCCTCCCGCAGTATGCCAAAAACTTTGTGTACAAGTCTAAGCCACAGCGGGTCTCCTGATGTGCTCATTATCCCCTGAATGATGTTTGCTCTGACGAGTATCGAATTTGGCAGCCAGAACCACCCGTAGTGTACTGCAGTTAATTGGTATGCAACATACGGAAGAATGGTCCAGATCAATATGGTTATTGCGGCTGAAAATCGTCTGCGTAGAAGAAGAAGGAGAATGACAAGACCAACGAGGAAGAATCCTTCAAACCGTACGAGAGTAGTAAGCGAAGCAAGAAGACCCAGCAGCATAGTCCTGTTAAGTTCTGATGCCAGTTCCCTTGCAGACGCGAACAAGAAGAGAATGGTCATCAGTGATTGCAGACCGTGTTCCATCCCTCCGAAGATCAAGGCGGGCAGGGGAATGGAAAATGCCGTACCCAGCAGTATCAAAAAAAGAGATGTCTTGGATAAACCGCTTTGGTTAAGGAGTACATAAATAGAAAACAGTATGAGGATTCCGAAAATGACATTCAGAACAAGAGGAGCTGTTTCGCTGTTGCCAAATAAGAAATACGTCGCGGAGAGGAGAAAAGTCCATAGAATTGACGATGTTGCCGATGTAAACTCGTATCGCGTTACCCCCCACACACCGAACTCACTGAAGTTTTTCGCCATTGCCATGTGAATATAAGGATCGTCCAGAACGTATACGAAATGTCCCTGGGTACGCGATGTGCTGGCAATGAGCAAACCAGCTACAAGGAAAATGAGGAGAGTAATCGATAGAAGAATCGGCCAATGATGTCTGACGAAATCTGGCATTGGATGTTCAGGGAATTGGCATTGGGTGAAGTCTGAACACAATGTATCGAAATAGGACCCAATTGACAAATTGCTGGCTGAGCCCTGTTGCCCCTCTATTTCAATGTTAGTATATTCAAGGAGTTCCCAACCTGAAAGGCGTATAACGAATGTCCCAATGTGCAAATTGTGGCGGCGAGCTGCAAGGAACGCCAAGGTTTTGTCCGACGTGTGGGAGCCCGGTCGATGTCCCCGCAAAAGAGATACTCTCTGATACTCAGACCGGAGCAAAAAGCAAAGCTCGTCGCATTGCTTTGGTCTTCCTTCCGATCGTTCTTCTCGCGGGCATTGGTGTATTTATCGCATATATCAACCCATCAGTCAATGCTGTAATTCAAAAACAGCCGGTGGTTGCTTCGCCCGCCGACTACGATTCCAACTTTGTGGAGATGGCGACGGTTTCTTTCAGAGAGGAAGGAAACGATCTCGTGTTCTCCCTGGCTGATCTCAAGCAGTATCGCCTTGTGCGGTTCGAATACAAAACAGCAACGATGACAAGGCCACTAATGGCGTATGTTGCACCTGACGGAAGATTGGTGACGGCTATCAGCGTAAGCGAACATTGCGGATCAACAGAATTCAAAATCAAAGACAACAAAATTTATTGTGCTCATTGTCCTTCATATTGGGATATGATGACAATGGAAGCGTTTGCATGTTGTGCGCAGTATTATCCCGACCCAATTCCGAGTAAAGTGATCGCGGATGAAGTCCACATCGCGAGAGATGTTGTTGAGAAATGGGCGGGGAGGTTGTAGATGTTTCTGCAATAGTGATGTTCTGACAGAGAAAGGGTACTTGCCATGAAAGCAAAAAAAAGCCTTACCCGAACATTTGTCTTGTTGATTGTAACTGTAGCCTTAGTTCCGCCTTCACACACCCAGCATAATCCGAGTCGTCCTTCTCCAGTTACACAGTCAGATGCTTTGCTTGACTCAGTAACGGTTGTTGTCCAAATTCGGCAGGGATGGAATATGATTTCGAACCCTGTGTATCGCGCTCCCGGGACTGATTCCATATGTCAGATTTTTCCCGGTGCGATCCCCTGCTGCATATATCGGTGGTGGGGGGGATATCAATGTTCGTACACATTTCGTAATGGAGAAGGAGGCTGGTTCAAATTTGCGTCGCCTGGAATATATTCAATTGGAGGTGAACCTATAAGCCAGGATTCAATTCTTGTTAGTGCGGGTTGGAATATTATCGGCTCCATTTCATATCCGGTGGCTGTGTCAACGATTATTACAATACCCGACGGAATCATATCATCTCCTTTTTTTCAATACGATGGTCGCTATGCAATTGCTGACACAATTCGTCCTGGCTGGGCATACTGGGTGAAGGCTAGTTCTGGTGGGGGAAAAATTATCCTTTCGAGCACGGTTCGACAGAAAGGAGTAAT
>JBGPGQ010000112.1:0-9297 GCA_041483995.1 Bacteroidota bacterium | reverse complement strand
GCGCTGTTGATCGGCGCGGGCGAGACGGGTGAACTGACGATGAAACATCTTGTTGGCAAAGGAATAGGGCATGTAAAAATCGCAAATCGAACGAAGGAGAAGGCTGACGCTCTGGTAGCGAATCTGGGTGGCTCTGTTGTCGAATATGATAACATAGTCGATGCCCTGCGTACGGTCGATATTGTTATCACCTCCGTCAATAGCCCGTCGTATATTGTCCAGCCTGAAGATGTTCACAAAGTAATGAAGCAACGGTCCAACAATCCCCTGTTCATTATCGACATCGGTGTGCCAAGAAACGTCAATCCGGCATCGAGGAAGATAGAGAACGTGTTTCTGTATGATATCGATTCTTTGAGTGCGATTGTTGACAAAAACATCGATCACAGAAGGGCAGAGATTCCGGCAGTTACAACCATCATTCGGGAAGAAATGGTTGAGTTCTTTCATTGGTACAACTCATTGGAGGTAGGACCCGCAATCCATGATTTGCGCGATACGTTCGAAGCGATCCGCGTTGAAGAAGTGGAGAAGAATATTAACCGGTTTTCACCCGCCGATCGCGAGCTCCTCGACCTTGTAACAAAACGAATCGTTAACAAAATTCTGCATCAGCCCGTCACGAACCTGAAACACGGTGCAGAGAACGGCAGTGGTGGAAAGGAAACACTGCTCAGGATCAACGCGCTGCGGGAGTTGTTCGGCATTAAGCCAAAGAGCAACCATGAAGAATAATCTGCTCCGCATCGGCAGCAGGGGAAGTGAGCTTGCACTCTGGCAGGCGCAATGGGTCCAACGGAAGCTCTCCGAACAGAACGCTGGCCTTGAGATCACTATCCAGATCATCAAAACCAAGGGAGACAAGATCCTCGATTCACCCCTTTCGACGATTGGGGATAAGGGACTTTTCACGAAAGAGATCGAGCAGGCCCTGCTAAAAAATGAGATCGACCTTGCCGTTCACAGTCTGAAGGATCTTCCCACGGAATTGCCCGATGGCCTTCGGATAGGAGCAGTTTGTGAACGGGAAGACGTCCGGGATGTGTTCATTCCTCATCCAACCAATCCGGTCCGGAAACTTCTTCAGCAACGTCGTGGGGCGAAGATTGCGACAGGGAGCCTCAGGAGGAAATGTCAGCTTCTCAACATGAGGCGGGATTTTGAAATCATCGATATCAGGGGGAACCTCAACACACGTTTGAAGAAGCTGGAGGAATCGGATTGGGATGGGATGATACTAGCCCATGCCGGTGTTGCACGTCTTGGCTGGGAGAAACGCATTGGTGAAACTCTTGATGCGCTCGTAATGTTGCCGGCTGTTGGTCAAGGTGCTCTCGCAATCGAGGTTCGGAACGACAATGACAAGACAATCGAATTTCTCCAACCGCTTCATCATCAACAGACCGCTCAGGCAACAAGCGCTGAGCGAGCGTTGTTAGGCAGACTTGAGGGGGGATGTCAGGTACCTATCGGGATATATGCCCGGGTTGAGATGAACGCGAACGATGAAAATGAACTTCGGCTGGATGCATTCGCCGGCTCGCTTGACGGAACAACAATGGTTCGAGGACGTATACACGGCAATCCTGACGAATCTGCCGTTCTGGGCAAGCAGCTTGCTGAAACACTGCTCGCGATGGGCGCGGATAGAGTCCTGCACCAGATTCGTCAGAAGACATCAGGGCTGGCAGCAATTCAGGTGGGAGTGTAAGTTTTCATGAGTCTACTGGGCAAGACTATCCTTGTCACACGACCGCGTGAACAGGCATCGGAGTTGGTTGCAGAGATTGAGCGATGCGGCGGTCGGGTTGTCTTGTTTCCTACAATCGATATTACTGATCCCGGCTCTTGGCAGGAATGTGATCAGGCAATATCCCATCTTAACATATACGATGGGATTGTGTTCACAAGCGCAAACGGCGTTCGGCGCTTTTTCGAGCGTTGTGAGCAGAAGGAGCTTGGGTTAGATTCATGGAAACACCCCTATGTCTACGCAGTTGGCGAGCGAACAAGGCACGAGATTGAAAAACGTGGCGTTCCCGTTCGATTTGTTCCAGCGACATATTCTTCTGTGTCACTCTCTCAATACTTCACCGGGAAAAATCTGGAAGGTGAGAGGTTTCTTATTCCGCGTGGGAATCTTGGTCGGGATGAGATAGTGGATACTCTAACGGGGCTTGGAGCGATCGTCGATTCTGTTACAGTGTACAATACTGTATTACCCAACTCGAATGGCGTTGAACAACTCTGGCAACAGTTAATTGGAGGCGGGATTGATGTTGTTACGTTCACCAGTCCCTCTGCAGCGATAAACTTTGCCGCACTGTTATCTGGAAAAGGGATATTGGAAGCTCCGTGGCATGCGAAGATTGCCGCGATTGGCCATACAACCGCAGATGCCATTTTGGGACTTGGCCTACCTGTTGACATGGTAGCAAGGGAATCAACCGCAAAGGGCCTGGTCGATGCCGTTGTTACATACTACAACTGAAAGAATATGCTGAACGATTTGTTTCTTCGTGCATGTAAGAGGCAGAAAGTCGAGCGAACGCCCGTGTGGCTGATGCGACAGGCTGGGCGCTATCTGCCGGAATACAGAACAGTCCGGGCGAAGACGGATTTCCTTACGCTCTGCAAGACCCCCGAATTGGCGGCAGAAGTCACAATTCAACCTGTCGATATTCTGGGAGTGGACGCAGCAATTATTTTTTCGGACATCCTCGTTGTTCCCGAAGCAATGGGCATGCATCTGGAATTGATCGAATTGCATGGACCCGTCTTCCGCAAACCTATCAGAACGAAAGAGGACATCGAAAGTCTTAAAATCATCGATCCGCAAAAGGCCCTGCGCTTTGTAATGAATGCGCTTGAGTTGACAAAACGGTCGTTGGGCGGACGCGTACCGTTGATTGGGTTCTCGGGGTCACCGTGGACTCTTGCTGCGTATATGGTCGAAGGTTCCGGCAGCAAGGATTTCAGACACGTAAAGGAAATGATGTTCAATGAGCCCGAACTCATGAGCTTGCTGCTTGATAAGCTTGCTGATGCTGTACGTCTGTATCTTGAAGCACAGTTGGCTGCCGGTGCCGATGCCGTGCAGATCTTCGACACGTGGGGAGGAATCCTTTCTCCGGACTACTACAAAAAGTTCTCTCTTGACTATATGTTCAAGATAGTCTCCGGTTTGCATCGCAACGGCTCTCCCGTTATTGTATTTTCAAAGGGTGCAAATCATTCACTGAAAGATATCGCAGAGATCGGTGCGGATGTTGTCGGTGTTGACTGGACAATTGATATGGCAGATGTACGAAATCAAGTAGGTGACCGTGTTGCGATACAGGGAAATCTGGATCCCTCTGTGCTCTATGCTTCACCTGAAAAAATCCGGCAGGAGGTGCGTGCAATCCTGAGAAAATTTGGGAAAGGCACGGGACACGTTTTTAATCTGGGGCATGGCATCCACCCTGATGTTCCGGTGGATCATGCAAAGGCATTCGTTCGCGCAGTGAAAGAGGAGAGCGGGGTTTTTCATTGAGTGAAGTGATTGGTGGGTTTGCCGAACGTGTGCGTGGTTACTTTGAGGTACTACAGACCACAATCTGTTCTGCATTGGAAAAAGTTGATGGAACAGGAAAGTTTGCAGAGGATTCGTGGCGTCATGCGGAAGGAGGAGGAGGGCTCACGTGGGTATTGGAAGATGGGGCGGTGTTTGAAAAAGCGGGAGTAAATACTTCGACCGTGTTCGGGATGATGCCCGAAGGGCTTGCCAATAAGATGAAGGTTGAGCCGCAAAAGTTCCTGGCCACCGGTATCTCACTGGTCATCCATCCTCGAAGTCCGATGGTTCCGACCGTTCATGCAAACTACCGCTATTTTGAGCAAGCAGATGGTGATGAGTGGTTTGGAGGAGGATCTGATCTCACACCGTACTATCTCCATGAGGAAGACGCTGTGACTTTTCACATGACGCTCAAACGTGCCTGCGACCCGCATGACGCATTGTTTTACCCAAGATTCAAGCAATGGTGTGATGAATACTTTTTTATCAGGCACAGAAGCGAGACGCGGGGAGTCGGGGGAATCTTCTTTGACTATCTGAGAGGCGACCGCGACAAACACTATGCGTTCGTGCAGTCCGCGGGAAATGCATTCCTCGATTCGTATATCCCGATTGTCATGAAACGAAAGGATGAACCGTGGAGTGAACATGAACGCACTTGGCAATTACTCCGCCGCGGTCGATATGTGGAATTCAACCTCGTGTATGACAGGGGCACCACCTTTGGTCTTGAAACACAGGGGCGGACCGAATCCATCCTCATGTCGCTCCCACCTCAGGTTCAATGGCGTTACAATGTTTCCCCAAAGCCCGGTACCCGGGAAGCACAACTGATTGATATCCTGCAACATCCCCGAGACTGGGTCAAATGAAATCAGAGAAACCTATCGGTGTTGTTCTGCTTCAGCTTGGAGGGCCGGACTCGCTGGAAAACGTGCAGCCTTTTCTCTACAATCTTTTTTCGGATCCCGATATCATCGATCTTCCTTTGGCATTTCTCTTCCGCAGGTCACTTGCAAAGTTTATTTCTCGCAGACGTGCAACGAAGGTACAAGGATACTACAAGCGTATTGGCAAAAAGTCTCCCATCCTGAAACTGACAATACGTCAAGCGAAGGCGTTGGAACGAGAACTGAATGGCAAGGTTGACGTGCGGGTATTGATCGGGATGCGCTACTGGCATCCAACGACCGAGGCTGCAATTGACGAACTCTACAGACAAGGGATAGAGAGGGTGATACTTCTTCCGCTCTATCCCCATTTTTCAAAAACAACGACAGGTTCGAGCATCAATGAGTGGAACAGGGTCTTGAAACATCGCGGTCTGAACCATCTCCGTGTTGATATTGTGGAAGAATATTCAGAACATCCGTTGTATATCCAAGCTCTCATCAGGAATATCACCATCGCGTTGAAACGTGTTCCGGTCGCTCATCGGAGTACAGTCCATCTGGTGTTTAGCGCTCATGGTACTCCGGTGAAGTTGGTCGAAGCTGGCGATCCTTATCAACAACAGATTATGCAGACATACAATGCGGTTGTGCGGGATGGGAAATTTGGCCTTTCGCATCATTTGTGTTATCAGAGCAAAGTGGGCCCGGAAAAATGGTTGGAGCCGTCACTTGACGCCACTATCGAACGGCTTGCACGCGAGAAAGTCTCACACATGATTGTCATTCCCATCGCATTTGTTTCGGACCATAGTGAGACTCTATGGGAAATCAACATTGAATCAAGAAAGGAAGCGACCGAATTGGGTATCAAATACTTTGACATGAGCCCTGCATTGAATACTAATCCGTTCTTCATCAAGGCTCTTGCCGATCTGGTGTTGTCGAAGGTATGAATCGCGTTGTCATCATCGGTGCGGGTATCTCCGGACTCACAGCGGCCTGGTGGCTGCACCGCGCCGGTGTTGAAGTCACGGTTCTGGAGAAGGAATCCTGGGCGGGCGGGACCATCCGCACCATCGAGGAGGCTGGCTGGCTGGTGGAGACCGGCCCGAACAGTGCGTTGGAAACAACACCGTTGTTTGGAGAAATGTTCGACCAACTTGGAATCAGCGACGAGCTTTGTTATGCGAAAAAGGCATCGACCAAGCGATACATTCTGCGCGATGAGAAGCTTCATGCTCTGCCAATGTCGGTGGGTGCATTCCTTACGAGCTCGCTCTGGTCAATGGGTGCAAAGCTCCGTTTGCTCAAGGAGCCATTTATAGGCCGGGCAGATCAAGAAGAAACGATTGCCGAGTTTGTTGAACGGAGACTAGGACGAGAATTCCTGGATTATGCGATCAATCCATTTGTTGCAGGAGTCTACGCCGGTAGCCCGGAGAATCTCAGTGTGAGTGCAGCATTTCCGAAGCTGTACGCATTGGAAGAAAAATACGGAGGACTAATCAGGGGAATGATCGGAGGGGCAAGAGAACGAAAGGAACGTGCGGAAAAAGCGAAAGACCGGGCAAGAATGTTTTCGTTCAGGAAAGGGATGCAGACATTTCCTGCCGCAATCGCCAAAGGTTTGGGTGATCGCCTGAAGTTAAAATGCCGCGTTATTGGAGTTGATTACTCAAACAATTCGGCTTTCAAGGTTGTATATGAATCGGATGTGCAGCGTTTGTCTATCGAGGCAGATGTTGTTGTTGTTGCGGTACCATCGCAAGCGGCAAGCGGGCTACTGCCAAAGAAAGCTTCTTTGTTGAAGACCAAGCTGGAGTCTGTTTACTATCCGCCTGTTGCCGAAGTATTCCTTGGATTTCGCGGTGAGCAAGTTCAAATGCCGCTTGATGGTTTCGGTTATCTCATTCCCGAAAAAGAACGTAGGAAGATTCTCGGCACGATTTGGTCTTCGTCACTCTTCGAGGGGCGTGCGCCAGAGGGCCACGTTGCCCTCACTACATTTGTCGGTGGTTCCCGACAGCCGGAACTGGCATGCTATGACGAGAAAGATCTCGTCGCTCTCGTAATAAAAGAAATTCAATCGATTATGGGTGTGAAGGGAGAGCCTGCGTATTCGAGAGTGTTCAAGTGGGAGAAAGCGATTCCTCAGTACAATCTTGGATACCATGATGTGATCGAAGCGATCAATCGATTCGAAACTGAGAATTCTGGAATGTTCCTGTGTGCCAACTACCGTGGTGGAATTGCAGTGGGTGATTGTGTGATAAGTGCTGAGAAAACAGCGTCCAGTGTGATCGAACTCCTAAACAGCAAGAAAAAACCTGTCTATGATGCGATTCCAATTACAGAGCAGATAAAATGATTGTATCGCGCCAGAAGAGTGACGTTGTATTTCTGTTGGGGGCTGGTGCATCAGCTGCGTCTGCTTCACAGAAGGCAAGAAATATGTTTGGGCTTCCTCCGATTGGAGACAATATGGGTGTTGTACACCGAACGTTGTCTGAGAAGTTTGCAGAATGGCCGGATGGCTTAACTAGTAGGCTTAGTAACCTTACGAATATTGTTAATCAGAACCTTACTAACCTGCATATGATTCGGGGAGATCTCTTCCCCACAAAAGATAAAAGGGTGGACGATTATGAATACTTCTTGTCTCTCATTGATGTAGCTGATGTTATTGAGGATAGTGTAGGGAGTGCAGATCATTCGATTAGGCAAGGATGTAGGGTGGCTCTCATGGCAGACATTATCATTGTTCTTTTAGTTTACTATTCAGAATTTATTGAAGAGTATTATGAAAAACTGGCAGAATACCTTGTTACGAATAGATGCACATGTGTCTCCTTCAACTGGGACTTGCTCTTAGAGCACTGTATCCAAAGGAAGTATCCCCGTATAGATCTCTCGCCTCTTTATGGTTTCACAATTAATCGGTTTTGTAGGAATCTACCAGAGTATGATTACTGTTTGCTTAAACCACATGGTTCAATCAACTGGCAACTGAACAATCTTGATAACGATTGTTTTAGCGTAAACCTTGTTGAACCTAATAGCGATAACTTGGTCGATAGGCTATTGATGAACCCGGGTTACTTCAAACCATTTCACCTTTCTTCCAGTCACCGTTTTGTTTTGTCTCATATTCTTTCTGATGTCGCGATTGAGTTAGCCTCTGCATCAAAACTTGTTATTATCGGCTATTCATTCTCAAGTTACGATTTGTATCTTGAGTATTTTCTGAGGCGAAGAGGCAACAACATCACTGAAGTGCATATACTTGACCCAAATGCATGCGATGTCCAAAAACGTGTTGAGAACCTCTTTGGAACAACAACTTTCTTTCGTTACAAAGGATTTTCAGAGATTGAGGATTGTTTAAGTGGGCTTTAGGTAATTCAGAACACAATTTTATCATTTATCAGCCATTTCCGCATGAGGGATAACGATGAACGCTAACGAAATCCAGGTTGAAGCATTTCCAATTTCCCGGCTCCGCCGCACTCGAATGACGGAACCCCTTCGTTCAATGGTTCGGGAAACAGAGCTTTCAAGGAATGACTTTATCTATCCCTTGTTTGTCGTGCCGGGAAAGAATGTTAAAAAGGAAGTTTCGTCCATGCAGAATGTTTTCCAGATGTCAGTGGATCAGGTCGTGCGTGAGTGTGTGGAGGTGAAGTCGCTCGGTATACCTGCTGTCATTTTCTTTGGCATCCCGGAGGAAAAGGATGAAGTCGGTTCCGGTGCGTACGATGATCTGGGCATTGTACAGCAGGCGATTCGAGCAGTCAAGAAGGAAGTTCCTGATTTGGTGCTCATTACCGATGTTTGTTTGTGTGAATATACGTCGCACGGTCATTGCGGTATTGTCCGCGGCAATGAAATCGTTAATGATGAATCGGTCGACTTGCTTGCGAAGGAGGCGCTTTCACACGTGCAAGCAGGGGCAGACATGGTTGCACCCTCCGATATGTTTGACGGACGTGTAGCGGCAATTCGAGCCACCCTTGATGCAAATGGCTTCTCAAACATTCCGATCATGTCGTATGCCGCAAAATATGCATCCGGATTTTACGGGCCATTTCGAGAGGCGGCGGAGAGTACGCCAAAATTTGGTGACCGTCGTTCGCACCAGATGGATCCGGCAAATGTCAACGAAGCGTTGCGTGAAGTCGAACAGGACATACAAGAAGGCGCTGACATTGTGATGGTGAAGCCGGCCATGCCGTACCTTGATGTCCTCTGGCGGGTAAAGGAGCGTTTCGGAATGCCGACAGCGGCCTACAACGTAAGCGGCGAATATGCGATGGTGAAGGCTGCTGCAAAGCTTGGTTGGATCGATGGGGAACGTGTGATGATGGAAATGCTTACCGGGATCAAGCGGGCTGGGGCAGATATGATTCTCACATACTTTGCGAAAGAAGCAGCACGGTATCTTGAAAAACGTCGCTGAGAGTATTGTATGATCACGAAAAATTCGGACTCACTGTTCTCGCGGGCAAGACAGCATATCCCAGGAGGTGTCAACTCTCCAGTCCGCGCCTTCAAATCCGTTGGGCGCAGTCCACTCTTCATCAAATCAGCGAGTGGGTCCAAACTTATCGACGTTGATGGCCACGAATATATCGATTACGTTGGCTCGTGGGGACCAATGATCCTCGGTCATGCGCATCCACGCATCATTGAAGCGGTTAAAAAGGCTGCACAGTCAGGCACAAGCTATGGTGCACCAACCGAGCTTGAAGTGAAAATGGCTGAGTTGGTTTGCAAAATGGTTCCGTCGATTGAAATGGTGCGCATGGTGAACTCCGGCACCGAAGCGACCATGAGCGCGATCCGGCT